>NZ_RZTA01000168.1:0-9868 GCF_004023115.1 Mesorhizobium sp. M6A.T.Cr.TU.017.01.1.1 | reverse complement strand
CAGCAAGGGCGACGGCATCAAGGGCCGCGCGCATCATGTCGTCGATGGTCAGGGCGCATTTTTTCGGGCGCATCGGAGAGCGTCAGGGCGAGGCTCATGGCTTTGCCCCGTCGGGGAGGCGGAGCGTTCGCAGATAGGAGGCGACCGCCTCGATCTGTGCGGTATCGTCTTCGATCGGCTGCGAGCCCGCCTCGCGGCTGACAGTCGCGCTGGTGATGCCGAGTTCGTTTGCGAAAGCGCTCGCCACCATGTCTTCGAGGGTGGCGATGTCAGCCTTCCAGCCGTATCGGCCGACCCGCGATGCGCCCTGACCATCGACGACATGATGCGCGCGGCCCTTGATGCCGTCGCCCTTGCTGACCGCCTGCGCTTCGATGACGCTGTCGGGTATCTCGTCGATCCCAGCGATACCGTAGAGTGCGAGCGGCATGCGCAGCGAAATCACATTGGCCTGGCTTGGCATCGCCGCCGACACGATCCTCATGCCATCGCGCAACGCATGTCGTCGGGCGACCGGACTGTTGGGATGATCGATCGGAACCGTGCGCCCAGAGCCCGGATCCATATGGGCTATTCTGCGCGCAAAGTGGCTTTCATCGATGCTCGCACCGCCAGGGCCGGGATGGCAGGCCACGCAGGAGGTTGCATTGAACAATGGGCCGAGGCCCATGCGCGGCGTGAAATCGGTCTGGAACGACTTTTTTCCGCGCGCCGCAAGATTGGCGTCGGCGGCAGCGCCCTGCGTCCCCTGCATCGCTGCCGCCGCGCCGTGCTCGTCGAAGGCCCCAACCTCGACGAGCGCCCCTTCGTGGCCCGGAAATCCCGGAACCTCGCCGCCAATCGTTATCCAAATATGCTGAGCGTCCGCCGAGGTCGCGATCGCGCGAAGGCGATCGGGGCCGAGGGGCCCGAGCCCTGGAATCTCGATCGTCGCCCGGGCGAGAAGCCGGCCGTCCTGGCTCAAGCGCAGCAGCGAGCCGTCGCCGCGATTGGCGACGAACAGATCAGACCCGCCAGCCAGCGTCGTGTGGCTCGAGAATTGCGGATTGGCGATCTCGGGAATGGCCGCGGCGACATCGACCGGACGGTCGAATTCCGGCAGCGAGATCGTGCGGCTCCTGGCCACCGTGAAATGCCGCCGGTCGTCTTTCAGTTCAAGCAGCAACAGCCGGTCACGGCCCGGATCGGCGATATAGAGAGTGCGGTCCGGGTTCCACTTGAAGGTGACGCCGATGACGCCGGGATCGTCGCCGATGCCGTGGCCGGTGCTTACCGTGCCCAGGCCGGTGCTTACCGTGCCGGGGCCGGCCAAGCCGTCGACGCCATCCTGGACGTGGATCTGAACCACGCTTCCATCCGCGGTGACGGCGGCGAACACGGCAAAGCCGCTGCCGTCCGGCGATGGACCGAGAAACGCCGTTCCGAGCGCGCCCGTCTGCATTCCGCCTGATGTTAGCTGGCCGCTTGCCTGATAATTCATGAGCTTGCCAAGCCAGCCGCTGGGCTGCGCTTTCGGCGTATTCTCGCGATCGGTATGCCGGCCGGCGAACACGCCGCCGGCCTCGCGGCTTGGCGCGTTGGCGAGTGGCGCACCGTCGGGGGCGACGACCGTGACGCTGCCCTCGCCATTGATCCCGCCAGGCGCGTTTGCGATCCAGGGCCTTCCGAACGCGTTGTTGATGGAAATGTATCGCGGTCCGGACGCAGCTGCGTGGCGCGCGGTTCGAGCCCCGGCATTGTACCGCCGGTTGAGAAACCGTTCGCTCTGCGCCGTGTAGAGCTGAACCCTCGCATCCGCGTCTTTGCCGGTGAGATCTTGCGGAACGATGATGGTGCCAGCAGACTTGCCCGCGCGCGGATCGATGGACAGGATCGTCCCGACCTCAAATACTGGATCGCCCGGCGGCGCGCCGAAATTGCTGCCTACGGCGACGAGAACCCTGAGCGGATCGAGCACCCGCCCTTCGCGCGTCGCCATGAGGAATTCCGGATTTCCTGGAATCGGCCCGCCGACATGAAAGCGGCCCACCTCGCGCACGCCGGCCACGTCGGGCAGCCCGACCGCGACAACACGCGCGTTCAGGCGCCAGTTGGGGGTCCGATCTCCCGCGAACGCCCAGGTCGGTAGCAGGCCGACAACTATCGCCGCCGTCGCCATGTTCCAGCGAGCAGAAAACCCCGACAGCGCGGACCATCGCCGAGTCTGATCAGTCCCGGCGAAATCCGTGGGGGCCACTGCACTGCCTGTTCGCATCGCGAGGTCTCCGGCGGTCGCAAGCGCTTGGTGACGCCTGCCACTCACGGTGCAACGTTTCGACCACGCGCGCTTACGGATCGCTTACGGCATTCGGCGTAACTGGCTCGCCGTATTAACTGCGAGCCGAGCATCGCTGCTATGCTTTGAGGTCGCGCAGACGTTGCGGCGCGAACGCCGATCGTTCAACCTGCCGGAGCGGTTCCCAGTCGATTTCCGCCGGCTTTTGCGATGAAGCTGCGCCAACCGCCATAGGCCGAAATGTCGATAGCCCGTGACAATCCGGCGGTTTCGACCAGGAAGCCTTTGGCCGATGTCCCGTCATCGAGCTCGATCGTGCCTATGCCGAGCGGCGGTGGGATCGCAGCCACGAAGCGTCCGAACGCATCTGCTGAAAGCAGCCAAACCTCGACATCGATCGCCGCCCCGTTGCCATCGGCAACACGCACGAGCCCCGGCTTCGGCACGGATTGGCCGGCAAGCGCATAGAGCTGATAGGAAGCAACTGTCTTGGCGATCCTGCTCATTCGGCCGCCCAGCGCGCAGAGTTGGCCGTTGAGCGGCATCCCCGACAAATGTGCGCCGACGACCACGAGCTCGATCATGCCGTCATCGAAATCAGGCGTTTTGGCGGATGAGGCAGGCATTGGCCAGCCGGTCGCACCAAGGCAGAGACCGCTGGCTGCATGGAGCTCGCTGGCCAGCGCCGCCGTCAAGGCGTCCTTGCCGGCAGCAGCAAGCAAGGTGACGCTCATCGGCAGACCGTCGTCGCGCTTGCCTGTCGGCACGGCGATGCCGCACAAGTCGAGCAGATTGACGAAATTGGTGTAGGTGCCGAGCCGGCTGTTGGTGACGATCGGATCGGCCAAAACAGCCGCCAGCGAATAGTGCGTCGGCGCCGTCGGCACGCAGAAGAGGTCGACCGAGGCGATGACAGGCGCCAGCCCGGCCTTGTAGGCCTGCAGCGCATAAAAGCCCTTGAAAGCATCCGCTGCCGAAAGTTTTCGCGCCCCGCCGATGATCGTGCGCGTCACCGGGTGCATGGCTGCTTCGTTCGCTTCCATGAAATCCGCAATCGCCGCATAGCGCTCGGCCACCCATGCGCCTTCGTAAAGCAGGTTGGCGGTGGCGTAGAAATCGCCGAAGGGGATTTCTACCAATCGGCAGCCGAGCTGTTCCAGCGTCCGCAGCGCCGTTTCGAATCCCGCCTGCATGGCGGCGTCGCCAAAAAATTGCCGGTCCGTCGTTGCCGGAACGCCGACAGACAGCACCGGTGGACGCGGACCGAGCGACGGCGCCGCGATAACGCGCGAATAAGGATCGGCGTCATCCTTTGCCGCCGCGGCCCTGAAGACGCTGTAGGCGTCATCGACGGTGAGCGCGAAGACGGAGACGCAGTCGAGCGTGCGGCAGGCCGGCACGACGCCGGCGGCCGACAGCGCGCCGACCGTCGGCTTCAGCCCGACGATGTTGTTGAGGCCGGCGGGGATACGGCCGGAGCCGGCGGTGTCGGTGCCGAGCGCGAAAGAAACAATGCCGCGCGCCGTCGCCACGGCCGAGCCGCACGAGGAGCCGCCCGGCACCAGTTTCGGATCGATCGCGTTTCTCGGTATCGGATAGGGCGTGCGCACGCCGACGAGGCCGGTGGCGAACTGGTCGAGATTGGTTTTTCCGACGACCAGCGCGCCGGCAGCTCTCAGGCGCGCGACGACGGTGGCGTCTTTCGTCGGCAAGTAGGCATATTCGGCACAGCCGGCCGTGGTCGGAATGCCGGCAACATCGATGTTGTCCTTGACCGCGAACGGCACGCCCCAGAGCGGCTTTGCCACGGGATCGAATCCGCCGAGTGCCTCGGCTTCGGCGAGCATCTCGGCCTTGCTTGCCAGATGGATGAAGATGCCGGGATCGTCCGCTTCCGCTATGCGCTGAAACACGGTTTCAACGACGGTCGCAACCGACATGCCGGAGGCATAGGCCGCGTGCAGGCTGCCGATATCGAAGCGGATTTCGCTCATTTCGTCTCGTCCAGAATGATCACCGGCAGATTCCACTGGATCAGCACGACGCAGCCGTCTTTCGTCCACACCGAATGCTCGGTCCCGGCCGGATTCAGCACGACGCTTCCGGCAGGATAGTCGCCATTCCCGTCGCTCTGCATGCCCTCCAGCACGACGATGGTTTCCAGCCCGACATGGCGATGGCGCGGCACGCCGGCGCCGGGCCGATAGTTCAGGATCGCGACGGACGGTTCAGCCGGTCCGCCCTTGAGCAGCCAATGCACCGAGATGCCTTCGCGAAAATGCTCGAATGTCAGATCACGCCAGGCCCCATCGGTGAGAGCCGGATATGCAATGTTAGGCATCGGCAATTCCCTTGAGCACCTGGTCCGTCATCGCCGTCCAGCCGACGATCGCGCCCTGCGCCCTGATCATGGCCAGCGCGGCCGCTTTGAATTCCGGAAAATAGCTCTCCGTCGCATCCTCGGCCAGCAGACATTCATAGCCGCGGTCGTTGGCCTCGCGCATCGTCGTCTGCACGCAGACTTCCGTCGTTACCCCGGCAAAGACGAGTTGCTGCACGCCGAGCCGCTTTAGGTCCTCGCCGAAGCTGGTGGCGTAGAACGCGCCCTTGCCAGGTTTTTCGATGACGATTTCGCCAGGCAGCGGGGCAAGCTCGTCGAGGATCGCCGTTCCCGGCTCGCCGACGATCAGCACGCGGCCCATTGGGCCGACATCGCCGATCCTGATCGACGGATTGCCGCGGTTGCGCTTGGCCGACGGCAGGTCCGAAAGGTCTGACCTGTGGCACTCCATCGTGTGGATCACCGGCAGGCCGGCGGCGCGAAATCCCTCGATCAGCCTCTTCACCGTTGGAACGATCGCCACCACCCGGCCGACGTCGTTGCCGAGGCTGGCGCCGAAGCCGCCCGGCTCGGCGAAATCGCGCTGCATGTCGATGACGACCAGCGCCATCGCCTCAGGCTCGAAAGCAAACGGAAACGGCAGCGCGTCGATCTCGGCCATCAATGATGTCCTGCCATGTGCTCGCCGATGGTCTGCACGCTCGCCTGCGCGATCGGCGTCTCGTAGACCAGCGCGCCGTCGGACATGACGAAGATGCGGTCGGAGAGCTCCAGCAATTCGTCGAGGTCCTCCGACATCAGCAGCACCGCAGCACCGGCGTTGCGTGCCTTCATGATGCGGGCGCGGATCTCGGCGACGGCGGAGAAATCGAGTCCGAAGCACGGATTCGAAACAATCAGCAGATCGACCTCGCCGGTCAGTTCGCGGGCGAGCACAGCGCGCTGGACGTTGCCGCCGGAGAGCGACGAAATCGGCGAGGCGAGCGAGGCCGTCTTGACCTTGAACTGCTCGACTAGGCGGGCCGCATAGTCCCTGATGGCACTCATCTTGATCCAGTTGATCGGTTTGCCAGCCTCGTTCAGGTCGAAGGTTCGGAAAGCCATGTTTTCCGCCACCGTCATCCTTGGCGCGCAGGCATTGCGCAACGGTTCCTCCGGGATGAAGCGCACGTTGAGCGTGCGGGCCTCGGCGCGGCTGGCGCCATAGGGCGAGCCCTTCACCAGCACGTCGCCGGCATCACGCGCACGCTGTCCGGCAAGGACTTCGAGAAATTCCTTCTGGCCGTTGCCGGAAATACCGGCGACGCCGACGATCTCGCCGGATTTCACATCAAGCGCGCCGATATGGATTGTCTTCAGCCCGGTTCGGTCGGGCGCCTTCAGTGCCTTCACCGTCAGGATTTGCCGGGCGCCGACAGGCACTGGAGCGCGGCTGTCGAGCGCGGCAATCGGCTGGTCGCCGATCATCATCGCCGCCATCCGCTTGTGAGAGAGTTCCGAGACTTTCCCTGTTCCTGTCAGTCTGCCCTTGCGCAACACCGTGATGTCGTCGGCGAATGCCGTCACCTCATGGAATTTGTGCGAGATCATCAATACGGTGAGGTCGCCCGCCTTGGTCATGCCGCGCACGAGGCCGAGCACTTCCTGCGCCTCGCCGGGGGTCAGCACCGACGTCGGCTCGTCCAGCACCAGAAAACTGCGGCCGAGATAAAGCTGTTTGATGATCTCGAGCTTCTGTTTCTCGCCGGCGGCAAGTTCGGCCACCTTGACGTCGAGCGGCAGCTTGAACGGCATCCGCTGCATGAATTGGGCAAGTGCGGCGCGCTCCTTGCGCCAGTCGATAATCCCCGGCACCTTTTCTCGGGCGATGACCAGGTTTTCCGCACCTGTCAGCGACGGGACCAGGGTAAAATGCTGGTAGACCATGCCAAGGCCGAGCGCCGAGGCATCCTTCGGGCTGGCGATCGCGACCTCGCGGCCGTCGACCAGAATGTCGCCGGCGGTCGGGTGATAAAAACCCATCATGCATTTGACCAGCGTCGACTTGCCGGCGCCGTTTTCGCCAAGCAGCGCATGGAACGATCCCGCCGGCACCTTGATCGACACGTCGTCCAGCGCGGTGAAGGCGCCGAAGCGCATTGTCATGCCGATCGTCTCGACACCGACTGCTTTTTTGCGGTCACTCATGGTCGAGCCTCATGGTAACTGGGCAACGAAGGACGCCGAGTTCGACACCGCGCCAAACACGCCACCCTGCATCTTGATCATCTTGATCGCAGCCAGATGGTTGCCGTAGTCGGTCGCCCCGCAGCAATCCTCCAGCATCACGCATTCGAAGCCGCGGTCATTGGCCTCGCGCATCGTCGTGTGGACGCAGACATCAGTGGTGATGCCGGTGAGCACGATGTTTTCGATGCCGCGCTGGTTGAGGATCAGCTCCAGGTCGGTGGCGCAGAACGAGCCCTTTCCTGGCTTGTCGATGATCGGCTCGCCTTCGGCCGGATAGAGATCGGGGATGATGTCCCAGCCCGGCTCGCCGCGCACCAGGATGCGTCCGCAAGGTCCGGGATCGCCGATGCCGGCATTGATGCGGCGTGAGCGCCAGCGCTTGTTGGCCGGCAGGTCGGCGAGATCGGGCCGGTGGCCCTCGCGCGTATGAATGATGGTGTAGCCCTTCGCCCGCATGGCCGACAACACCGACTTGATCGGCTCGATCGGCGCACGCACCAGCGAAAGGTCGTAGCCCATATGGTCGACATAGCCGCCCGGCCCACAAAAGTCGGTCTGCATGTCGATGATGATCAGCGCCGTGTTGTCGGGCCGGAGCTCGCCATTGTAGGGCCATGGATAAGGATCGGCGTCGATGTAGCGCTGCGTGACCTCGGCTCTGGCGTTCATTGAGCAAAACTCCAGTCTGGAAACGTCATTTGGTGATCGACAGTTCGCCCGGCGCGCCGGCGAGCGAACGGCTCGGCGACGAGGTGGCGATCATGATGATGAGCGTGAGAATGTAGGGTGCGGCGTAGAATAGATAGTAGCCTTGCGTGACGCCGACCGATTGCAGCGCCGGCCCAAGCGCGCCGGCGCCGCCGAACAGCAGCGCCGCGGCAAAGCAGCCGAGCGGGTTCCAGCGCGCAAAGATGACCAGCGCCACCGCCATCAGCCCCTGTCCCGACGAAATGCCTTCGGTCCAGCTGCCGGGATAGTAGAGCGACAGGTAGGCGCCGCCGATTCCGGCCAGCGCGCCGCCGAGGCCGGTGGCGAGGAGGCGCACCGTGTTCGGGTTGAGGCCCATGGCGCGCGCGGCGTCGGAGCTGTCGCCGACCACGCGCAGGATCAAACCGGCGCGGGTGTTGCGGAAAGCCCACCACAGGAACACCGCAAGTGCCGCACCGATCAGGAACAGCACGTTGACGTTGAGCGCCGCCTGCACCTGCGGAATATCGGACCAGCCGCCAAACGGGATCGCCGGCAGGTCGGGCGCCGAGGGCTGGATGAACGGCTTGCCGAAGAAGAAGGCGAGACCCGAGCCGAACAGCATCAGCGCAATGCCGATGGCGATGTCGTTAACCCCACGGAATTTGCAGATCCAGCCGTGGAACAGGCCGAAACAAAGACCGGCGGCTGCGGCGGCCAGCAGACCGAGCCATGGCGAGCCGGTCATCACCGCGACGGCATAAGCGGACATCGCGCCGAAGACCAGCGTGCCTTCGAGGCCGAGGTTGATACGCCCCGAACGCTCGGTGATGGCTTCGCCCAGCGACACGAAGATGAAGGGCGTCGAGACGCGGATGGCGCCGCCGAGCATGGCGAGCGGAACGCCCCAGAGGCCGATCTCGGTCGAGTCCATCAGGCAGTTCCCTTCAAGAGATCGGGCCTCTGCCAGAGGTCGGGATTGAAGGCCTTGAAGCGGCCGTAGAAGGTTTCGCTGAACAGGATGACGACGAAGAGCATGCCTTGCAGCACCAGCACGGTGGCGCCGGGCAGGTCCATGCGGCGTTGGATCAGCCCGCCGGAGGCGTCGATGCCGCCAAGCAGGAAGGCGACCGGGATGATGGCGAGCGGATTGTGGCGGGCGAGAAAGGCGACGAGGATACCGGTATACCCGTATCCGGCGGCGAGCGAGGCGTTGGCGCTGCCTTGCACGGCGGCAACTTCCAGCATGCCGGCAAGGCCGGCAAAGCCGCCGGCCAGGGCGGTGAAACCGACGATCAGCGGTCCGACCGCAAGTCCCTGCACCTGGGCCGCCCTGACATTGCCGCCGGCGATACGGGCGGCGAACCCCCAGCGGGTCTTTTCGATCAGCAGCCAGGACAGAATGCAGGCGATGACGCCGACGACAAGGCCCCAATGCACGTCCATGCCCGGAATGTTGCCGATGCGGTAGGCCTCCGCCAGCGGCTCGGTCGAGGGCTTGTTGAGCGAGGCGGGATCGCGCAGCGGTCCTTCCACCAGATGGTTCATCAGCGCGATGGCGATATAGGCCATCAAAAGGCTCGATATGGTTTCGTTGACGGCACGGTAGTGGCGTAGCGCGCCGACGGCACCGATCCAGATGCCGCCGGCGGCCATGCCCGCCACGCCCATGGCAAGAATAACGAAAAAGGCGGGCGCGCCGCTGGTGGCGACGCCTATGGCGGCCGCGGCAACGCCGCCCAGCACGATCGCGCCTTCGCCGCCGATGACGACGAGGCCGAGCCGGGCCGGCAGCGCCACGCAGAGCGCCGCAAGCAGCAGGGGTGCGGCCCGCGACAGCGAGTTCTGGATCGAGAACCACGAGCCGAAGCCGCCGCGCCACATCGTTTCATAGAGTTGCACGGGCGACTTGCCGACCAGCGCGATGAACAGGCTGAACAGGGCCATGCCGACGATCAGCGCCGCGAGCGGGATAACGAAGGCTTCCGCCCGCCGGGCGATCCATTCGAGCGCCGCCGGATAGCTTTTGGCGCCGAACATCGCTGGCGCGCCCGCGCTGCTCACCGTGTCTGCCATGACCCCCGTCTCCGATCCATGATCAAGCGGTCGAGCCGACGACACCTTCGACGAGATAGTCCATGCTTTCCAGCTCGATCGCGGTCTCGACGAACGTCTGGCTCTCGGTTGCGACGACATCGCCCTTGTTGTTCTTCAGGGGACCCTTGATGACCGAAAAGCCGCCCTTCATCATCTCGGCGAGCGTGCCGTCGAACTGCGTGCGCGCCGCCTCGCTGACGGCGGGACCGAGCGGGCTCATCTTGACGAAGCCGTCGGCC
>NZ_RZTA01000167.1:0-10092 GCF_004023115.1 Mesorhizobium sp. M6A.T.Cr.TU.017.01.1.1 | reverse complement strand
ATCCCGCCGATCTGGCCGATGGAGGGCGCGTAAGCATCACCGCCGCTCAGGAGAGATAAAGCTACGATGCCGCTCATCTTCGACATCGCCATCACGCATATCGCCGGCCGCGGTCGCCAGACGCTGGTTGCCGTGATCGGCGTTGCCGTCGGTGTCGGATTCTCCATCGCCATGGCGGCGCTGATGCAGGGCGGGCAGGACGATTTCGTCAGGCAGCTCGTCGACACGATGCCGCATGTCGACATCACCGACGAGCAGCGCACCGCCCGCCGCCAGCCAGCCGAGGATGCCTTCGCGACAGTCGCGATCTCCGGGCTCAGGCCGCGCGACGATCGCCGCGGCATCATAAATCCGACCGCCGCAACCTCCTGGCTCGAGAGCTGGCTTCCCGGCCGGTTCGCGGCAAGCCTCAAAACGCAAGGTGTGATCCGCTATTCCAGCCGCGAAGTGGGCGCGGCGATCATTGGGATCGAACCGGAGCGCGAGTCCGGCGTGTCGCCGATCGTCGGAGACTTCGTCGAAGGCAGCTTTTCGGCACTTGCCGCGGGCGGCAACAACGTCCTCATTGGCGACACGATGGCGAGCCGGCTCGGCGCCGGGTTCGGCGACACGATAACGGCGGTTTCCTCCGAAGGACTGACGCGCAACTTCAAGATCGCTGGCCTGTTCCACACCGGCACCACCGCGCGCGACGAAGGTGAGGCCTATGTGCTGCTGAAGAACGCGCAGATCCTCTCCGCGCGGCCGAACGCCATCAACGAGATCCGCATCAAGCTCGACGATCCCAACCGCGCTCCGGCGGTGGCGCACCGTGCCGAGGCCGAACTGGGCTACAAAGCCGTGGCGTGGCAGGAGGCGAATGAATCGATCCTCGAAGCGCTCGTCGTGCGCAACGTCATCATGTACACCGTCGTCGGCGCGATCATGCTGGTCGCTGGCTTCGGCATCTACAACATCATCTCCACCATCACGCATGAGAAGGCACGCGATATCGCCATCATGAAATCGCTTGGCTTCCCGGAGTCCGACATGCGCCGGCTCTTTCTGCTGGAAGGCGTGGCCATCGGCGCTGCCGGCTCCGTGCTCGGCGCGCTGCTCGGCTTCTCCATGACCTATGCGCTGTCGCTGGTGCGCTTCGAGATCGCCGCGACCGGCCAGGAGATGACCCGGTTACCGATCGCCTGGAGCTTGATGCACTACGTCATCGCGTCGGCTTTCGCGCTGGGCTCGGCGGCAGTGGCCGGCTACCTGCCGGCGCGCCGTGCGGCGCGCCTGAACCCTGTCGAGATCATCAGAGGCGCGTCATGAGCGCACTCATCGAGGCCGAGAAACTGACGCGCGTGTTGCCTGAGACGGTTCCCGTCACGCTGGTCAAGGACATCACGCTCGCGATCGACGAGAGAGAATTCGTCGCCGTCACCGGTCCCTCCGGCTCCGGCAAATCCTCATTGCTCTATCTGCTCGGGCTGCTCGACCGGCCGACCGCTGGGACGTTGAGAATAGGCGGCCGCGACACCGAGCCGATGAATGAAAGGGAGCGCGCGCGGACCAGGCTTTCGATGTTGGGCTTCGTGTTCCAGTTTCATTTTCTGCTGCCGGAGTTCACGGCGCGCGAAAATGTCGAAATCCCAATGCGCAAGCTGGGCCGACTGGCGCGGCCCGAGATGCGCGAACGGGCAGGGGAGCTGCTTTCATCCCTCGGGCTCGGCGAGCATCTCGACAAGCGGCCTGACCAGCTCTCTGGCGGCCAGCGTCAGCGGGTCGCGGTGGCGCGCTCGCTCGCCAACGACCCGCCGCTTATCCTGGCCGATGAGCCGACGGGGAGCCTCGACAGCAAGAGCTCCGAGCAGGTTTTTGCAATCCTGGAGAATCTGGTGCGCGAGCGCGGCAAGACCGTCGTGGCGGTTACGCATGATCTCGACATGGCGGCGCGCATGGATCGCCGCATTCACATCGTGGACGGGAAGATCGGCTGATCAGCTTCTTCGGTTGCCGGGGCCATGGGGCAGGGCGCGTTTGATGCGATCGAGGGCATCTTTTCCGACAGCTTCGGCGCCGGCGTCAGCGAAGGATCGTCACGACACCGCCTTTCTTGCCCGCTCGAATATGGGAATGACGTTGTTGTTGTTCGATGGTCGCTCGCCGTTACCCATCACCCGGTCGAGGTCGCCGCGCTTGCGAAGGCGGGCCGCATCCAGAAGCATGCTGCCGGCCCAGCGATAGACATTGTTGTCGCGGACCATCTCACGCATGGGTCGCATGCGCTCGCGCTGTTCCTCCGGCGTCATGGTCAGCGCCTGCAGCAGCACCTCGCTCGTCATAGCCGTATCGTACGGATTGACGATCAATGCCTCCAGAAGCTCGCGCGAAGCGCCGGCAAAGGTGCTGAGCAACAACACACCCTGTTCGTCGTCGCGCGCTGCCACGAATTCCTTGGCCACCAAGTTCATGCCGTCATGCAGGCTGGTGACCATGCATATGTCGGCGGCGCGATAGATCTCGTAGACCTGTTCCTGCGCGTGATGTTTGTCTATCATCAGGACAGGACTGTAATCCTCGCTGCCGTAGCGCTGGTTGATATCTTCGACATAGCGACGGCATTCATCATGGAGTTGCCTGTAAGCCGGGAGCGTGCCCCGGCTGGGTGCCGCGATCTGAAGCAGAACCAGTTTCCCGACCCATTCGGGATGTCTCGTGAACA
Organism: Mesorhizobium sp. M6A.T.Cr.TU.017.01.1.1; assembly: GCF_004023115.1. NCBI lineage: Bacteria > Pseudomonadati > Pseudomonadota > Alphaproteobacteria > Hyphomicrobiales > Phyllobacteriaceae > Mesorhizobium > Mesorhizobium sp. M6A.T.Cr.TU.017.01.1.1. The sequence continues at coordinate 7,391 of NZ_RZTA01000167.1, read as the reverse complement.
ATTCTTCCAGCGCCCGGAAACGGTCGAGAATGCCCTTCGTGTAGTCGAGACGTTCGACGCCGACGCACAGTTTGACATCCGCTTTCAGTCCGAACCTCTCGCGCAGGCGGGTGCGGCATTCTTCGACCTCGGGCAGTTTCGCCAAAAGTTCGGCCGGCCATTCTATGGAGATGGGATAGGCGTGCACCAGCGTCGTCTGTCCGCCGTAGGAGATCGCCGCATCGGCCCGTTCTATACGGCTTTCCAGGAAGCGATCGACGCTTTCGGCGAAATTATTGGCATGGAACTGGGTATGAAAGCCGATGATGGAGCTGCCGAGCAGGCCTTCCAGGACCCGTTCACGCCAAGGGCAGATGCTGTACACTTCCGGGTTGGGCCACGGGATATGCCAGAAAGTGATGACGATCGCCTCGGGCAGGCGCTCGCGGATCATGCGCGGCAAGAGCGCGAAATGGTAGTCCTGGACCAGCACAATCGGCCGCGCGTTGCGCGCTTCGGCAACCACCGTATCAGCGAACTTCCGGTTGACGGACTCATAGGCCTCCCAATCCGACGCGCGGAAAATCGGGCGGGTGAAGGCGATATGGCAAAGCGGCCACAGACCTTCATTGGCGAAGCCCAGATAGTAGCCCTTGTATTCTTGCTCTGTCAGCCAGACCCTGCGCAGCGCGTAGGACGGATTGCCAGGCGGCACCTCAACCCGGTCGTTCTTGTCGACCACGAGACGGTCCGCTGTTCCGCCGCCGTAGGCGATCCAGGTGCCGGCACAGGCGCGGGTGATCGGCTCGAGCGCGGAAACCAGCCCGCTGGCCGGTACCAAGAGCTCGACGCCATCATCCCCGATGTTGTGGATGTAGGGCTCGCGGTTGGATACCACGATCACCTGCGTTTCCGGCAGATCGTCGGCCAGAATCTTGCGCAAGGTGTCGGGCGACCATGTGATCAGCGCTGCATCGACCGCGTGTCCGTTCTTTTCAAACTCTCGCAGCACTTTGCGAGCCGCTTCCGAAGCCACGTCCTCGCCTGAAGCGTATGCGACAGCTGGCGTGTGGCTGTGGCGTCGTTGGAATGCCGAGAATACCACGGCAGCAGCGGAAAGGCCGAGGCTTGCAAGGATCAGAAGCAAGAGAACCTCTATGCCATAGTCTGACATTGGAACAGCGTTTTCCCTTTGGCCGGTCGGTGGCCATTTTTCTTTGTTTTTCGAAGCCGGCCACTGGTGACATGCCGCTGTGCGCCGGCATGATTTGCAACGCACGGATGGGCCATCGGTTCCGGTAGTTGGAGCGAGGCGGCAATTCGATATGCAAAGCCAAACTAGGTCCGAACGATGAGCGGCACCAAGCCCTCGTGCCGGTCGGCGAGATAGGCGACGACCCTATCGCCGACGCGCTGAAATGTCAGATCCACCGCCCTTGCGCCAACGCCCAGATGCCTCAGCGTGAGCATGTCGATACCAATCGGCAGCCTGGGCCGGGTGACGTGGATTTCGCCCTTCCAGCCGTCGATCTCCAGGCCGAGACAGGCCTGCATCAGCATGAAGGCAGACCCGGCCGACCACGCCTGCGGCAAGCAGGCGACGGGATAGGCGATCGGCGCTTCGCCCGGCGCGCGGGTAAAACCGCAGAACAGTTCGGGCAACCGCATGTTGAAATGGACCGCCGATTCGAAGGTGCTGCTCATCAGCCGGACCACGCTTTCACGCTCGCCAAAGCGTGCCAGACCGGCGCCGCACATGGCGGTGTCATGTGGCCAGATCGAACCGTTGTGGTACGACATCGGGTTGAAGAACACAGCATCGTCGGCGAGCGTCCTCAGCCCCCAACCCGAATGGAAGGACGCCGAAAGCAGCTGGTCGGCGACCATCTGCGCCCGCATCGGCTCGGGGAGCCCGACATAGAGAAGATGCCCGACATTAGACGTCCGCACCTTGCAGGGCTCGCCGGCGCCGTCGATCGCCAAGGCATAGAAGCCGAGATCGTCCAGCCAGAAATGGCGTTCCACGGAGGTGCGCATCGCCTCGGCGCGGCTGTCCCAATGATCGGCCCTGTCGTCCTCGCCGCGGCGACGGGCGAGCGCCGCCAGCCCCCGGAACGCGGCAAAGACATAGCCTTGCACCTCCACCAGGGCGATCGGTCCCTTTGGTATTCGGCCATCTGCATGGAAGACGGAATCGATACTGTCCTTCCATCCCTGGTTGGTGAGGCCGGACGCGGCGGCACGCTGATAGGTAACGAAGCCGGTCGGCCGGCTTGCGTCCTCGGTCCATTCAGCCGCCGCGCAGAGCGACGGCCACAGGCTGTCGACAAACGCCATGTCTCCGGTGCGGTCCGCATAGGCGCAGGCGAGATGGATGTAGAGCGGCGTCGTGTCGACACCGCCATAGTAGCGGCCGAAGGGGAGCTCCCTCAGTGCCGCCATTTCACCTTTGCGGGTCTCGTGCATGATCTTACCCGGCTGCGAGTCGCTGAACGGCGATGTTTCCGTCGCCTGGTGCTGGGCAAGGAAGGCCAGCACGCCTCGCGCCAAGCCCGGGTTAAGCCACAGCATCTGCAACGCGGAGATCACGCCGTCGCGGCCGAACGCCGTCGAAAACCAAGGAATGCCCGCATAGGGGTAGGGTCCGGTCGTAAGCTCGGTGGTCAGCAGCGCCACATCCGCGCGGGCGCGCGCGACCCAATCGTTGAAGACGCGCCCGGAACTATGCACCGTGGCACCATGGCGGCGCTTGGCCCGCATGCCGAAGCGAGCCCGGGCCGCGGCGGCGCGGTAGCGATCGCGGTTCGGCGTTTCCGCGACCTCGGGACCAACCTCGACATACAGCACCTTGCTGCTGCGCCTCGTCACGGCAATCAGGAAATCCGCATGGTCGGCCGCCAGATGGTCCGGCGCCTGCGAGAACGATATCGCCGACATCCGCGCCAGCCCGTCCAATCCGTCGTAGCGAAGCAGGACGGAGGTCGCATCCGTCTCGGCAGCATGGGCCATACCGCGCTTTAGCCTTGTCGAGCCGCGCACTTCGAACATGTCGCGGAAATCGGCGGCAAAGTGCAGCGAAACGCGGATGGTGGAGTGTTCCTGGCTGTAATTGGAAAGGGTGATGCGTTCAAACAGCCGGTCCTGCCAAAGCAGGCGGACACGTTCGATATGGATCGCGCCCTGCGGAATGTCTCGGCCGCGGACGCTCTGCATCGGCAGATTGGTCAGGTTGGAGGTGAAGAGCACATTGTCCTGACTGAGCGACGCGCCGAGCAGCGACGTTTGCCGGCCGCCGACTGTCAGCCGGAATTCGGAAAGCACTCGCGTGTCGTCACGGAAGAAACCGTCGCCGGCGCCGCGGATATCGCCGTAAGCGTCGGCCACGGCAAAACAATCGCCTTGCTTGAGGGCGAACAGCCGGTGCGGCTCCCGCGGTGCGGTGGCGTCCAGGGAGGCAAGTGCCACCGCGGGATCAAGCTTGCGCTCGTCGAGTTGGGTCATTCGCTATACATCTCTCTCGTTCGCTCTGCGCCCCCGAGGTAACGCCGCTTACGACGCCCTTGCTTCGGCCGAGGCACCGATCAGGCGCGCATAGGCGGAAACATAGTCGCGGGTCATTCTTTTAGCGGAAAACCGCCTTTCGAAGACAGCCCGCACCTCCCGCCTGTCGAGCCGCAGCATGCCGGGCACAGACGCGACCGCGTCCTCCATGGAATCCACGATAAAACCGGTCACGCCCTGATCGACGATCTCCGGCATGGCGCCGCAGTTCCAGGCGATCACCGGAGTGCCGCAGGCCATCGCCTCTATTACGGCGAGACCGAACGGCTCGGGCCAGTCGATCGGGAATATGAGGCCTGCTGCCTTGCCCAGGAACTCCGCCTTCTTGTCCTCCTCGATCTCGCCGACATAGTCGACACGGTCACCGTCGACCAGCGGCTCGACCATCTTGCGGAAATAGGCGCGGTCGTCATCGCCGACCTTTGCCGCAAGCTTCAGTTTCAGCCCCGAGCGCAGCGCGACCTCGATGGCACGATCCGGACGTTTGTCGCGCGACATCCGGCCAAGGAAGGCGAGGTACGGCTTCCCTGGGCTCGTTTCGAAAACCGGTTTGTAGATCTCGGTCGGCAGCCCGTGGTGGATCGTCGCCAACCAGTTCGCGTTGGCGAGCCCCGTTCTTTGGCTACGGGAAACGGAGATCATCGGAAAGCGTGGAAAACGCTCATAGGCCGGCGCCAAATCGACATAGTCGAGCCGGCCATGCGGCGTCGTCACCGTCCGCTCGGGCATGTGCTCGAAGAAGGAAAAGTGCAGAAAATGGCTGAGGTGAAAGTGAATAATATCAAATTCTTGAGCTTGTTTCCTCACCTTGGAAAGCATCGAAAGATGCGCGGCTGTGTCGGATTTCAGCGGGCGCGGGTCAAGACGCAGCGCTCGCTCGCGACACGGTACCAATTTTGCCGACGTCCTTGTATCGCCACTGGCGAACAAGGTTACGCCATGGCCAAGCTCGACCAATCCTTCGGTCAGATAGGAGACAATGCGCTCCGTACCTCCATAGAGCCGGGGCGGCACGGATTCATGGAGCGGCGCCACATGGGCTATTCTCATAGTCTGGCGTTTCCCTCAAAGATCATCGCTGAAGTCGAAATGCATCAGCCCCCCGAACGTTCCCGCAACGGCAAGAAGTCGGGCGATGACTGGCGATTCACTCAGCTGGTCCGCAGCCATTTATCAAGGCCGTGGGCATTTTTGCCGGGAACCAATTGGCTGGCCGTGAATTTAACTAGGTTCGATCGAACGCATCGCGATCGACCGGGAGGAACAAATGGATCGCCTACAATTCTTTTCGCCTGTGCGGATTTCGCACGGGCAGGGACAGCCTGTGGAGGACATTGAGGGCGTTAATGAAGCGATGGCGTTTTTGCGGAAATGGCCGAGAGGACGGCGCGGGCCGGTGTATCAATGCGCGCTGAACTGCTGCGCTGCGGCTCTGGCAGGTCAGATGTCTGCCGAGGAAGCAAGAAAGGCTTTTGCGGGCTTTGCCCGGATCACCCGGTTGCTGGATGACGACATGACGCTGCCGATAGGCAGCGAAAAGATGGACAGCGTATACACGCCGAGGCGATAGACGCCCGCCCACTTTTCTTCAATCTAGCGCTGTGTCGGAGCCGGCGTGCCTGTCGGGACGCTATATCCACCTTCTAAATCGAATGCCGGCTTCATCGAATGCGCGCACCATTTGAGCTTCCAGGGCGCGCTTCTCCCGTCTCGCGGGATTCCTCAGTTTAAGAGAGTGGAATTCCACATAGGCGGCATATAGATCACGATGGGTCCCAGCCCTGATCAAATCATCAAGAATTTCGTACTCTGCCCCTTCGACGTCGAGCTTGAGAACGATCACATCATACAGCTTACGCTTTGTCCGGATCATCTCTGAGAGCGAAAACGTTTCGACGAGGTCCGGCGCAAATCGCTGCGATTGATACAGGCTTCCGTTGTGGTCCAAGACTAGCGAGCAACTTTGGTGGGTGGCCTCCGACCGTTCTGGAGGGGGGCCAAACAATTCAGCGTAGCCATCTTTCACGCTTGCCGCCTTTGCGACAATCTCCATAGTCAAATTTTCTGCGCGCAAAGCATTAAGCTGAGCAAGGCAATTCTTGTTGGGTTCGATCAAAATGTAATCGTATCTATCGGGCGTGTAGTATGCAGAAAAGTATCTAAACCCTTGGCCTATATTTGAGCCGCAATCGATAAACAATCCGCGACTTCGCTTTGTCAAATTGAGATGGGACAATGCCTGCCTTGCATCAGACGCAACGCGAGGGCGAAGCCCTTGCGATCTAAGCGGCTCGGTCAGCGACAGGGCCGACAACTGGAGGAGTCGACCAGGTCCCTCGGTTCGTAAGACCTCTAAGGATTGCTTGATCTTTCCCATGACCCCTCATTGCCAATAGCACTGCCGGCTCCGTTGCGGCCTAGCAACCCGCTTGCTGCTTTGCCCGCGGAACTGACGTCTACCGGACTCTCTCCAAGCTCAGACACGCATCGCCTTGTGCGGGAGAAGGGCAGGTCCACTCATCTTCAATTTCTAGCCATTGAGATATGAACTCTCATCCTACGAATGAATGACAGGCCATACACGTTTCGCCGAAACACTGCGCAACGAAACCAGCGCGGTTCCTTTGGCCTGCTGCTGGTTCAGGGGAACCGGCACTTTAAGCTAATCTTGCCGTTTCCTGGAGATCCACGGGCTGAGGGTAGCCTGCTTTGCAAGACATGAGGGGAATCGACTATGCCGAAATGGCCTAGAATGGTTTTGGGGACGGTCCGCGCCAGAGCATCCACGCTCGCCAAAGAGACAGGCTTCAGGTGCAGTTTGTCCACCTGTCTCTGTTGGCGACCGCTGGCCCTCGCGCGATCTCGTTTCCCGCCAGCTCTTCAGGTCACAAAGAATGCGCCTGCCGTAACCGAGAGACCTGGAGAAAGGGTGGCGAACTGTGTTTGAGCTGCGCCGCCGATGCCGTCGCTGTCGAAGGAGAGCGCTCCAGTTGAACTGTTGTAGATAATATGGTCGGAGCTATCATCCGCGGCCTTACCCGCAAAGAAAGCGTCGGATGTGAGCGTGCCCAACTTGAGCCCGGCAAAAATCGCGTCGTCGAGGTGGATCTTGTTCTGGGACGAATTGAAGTCGGTAATCCTGTCGACATTGCCGTTACCAAGGGCGCTATTGAAGAGGAAAATGTCGTTGCCGCCAAAGCCGCTCAACTTGTCGGCACCGCCGCCGCCGTTGATGACGTTGGCGCCGGCATTGCCCTGGATGGTTTGGGCCAACTCGTTGCCGGTCAGGTTGATTGCCGTGGTACCGGCGTCGTTCGTGGTGCCGAGGACTTCAATCGACGAGCCGGCTGAGAGCGCGTAGTCCACAGCGGTCCACACCCTGTCTTGACCCTGGCCAGAGGACTCGATCACCCTATCGCCGGCATGGTCGGCATAGTAATCGTCGTTGCCGCCAAAGCCGCTCAACTTATCGACACCGCCGCCGCCGTTGATGACGTTGGCGCCGGCATTGCCCTGGATGGTCTGGGCCAATTCGTTGCCGGTCAGGTTGATCGCCGTGGTGCCGCCGTCCTCAGTGGTGCCAAGGACTTCAATCGACGAACCGGCTGAGAGCGCATAGTCCACAGCGGTCCACACCCTGTCTTGACCCTGCCCAGAGGACTCGACCACCTTGTCGCCGGCACTGTCGAGATAGTAATCATCATTGCCGCCATGGCCGGCCATTGTGTGGGCACCGGTTGCCCGAAGAACATCGGCTCCGCTGGTGCCGTCGAGTTTATCGGTAGTCGGAGGTGGGGTGTCGGTAGGAGGTGGGGTGTCGGTAGGAGGTGGGTTGTCGGTAGGAGGCGGGG
>NZ_RZTA01000166.1:0-10280 GCF_004023115.1 Mesorhizobium sp. M6A.T.Cr.TU.017.01.1.1 | reverse complement strand
GGGTCATGCTTGAAATGGACTCGCCGGGCGGCGAGGCGGCGGGTTTCGCGGGCCATAACGTTATTCATGGTTAGTTTGCATCCTTACGTTTGCAATTCGTCAACATGATCGGAAAAGGTTTGCACCGCTTCATCGAATGTGCCGAACTCGTTAGCCAGCCCCGACTCTATTGCGTCTTCCCCGCGATACATTCTTGCCTTCGTATCACGGATTTTCTTCGCGGCGATTCCACGATGCTGCGAAACGAGGTCGACAAACATCGCATAAAGACTATCGACATCGGCCTGAATGGAATCTTGTGCCCGAGCGCTCAACGGCTCATGCATGTTGCCGTCAACCTTTTCCTCGCCGGCAAAGATGTAGGTCCAGCGCTGGCCGGCGAGCTTGTCCGCTTCGCTCAAGTCGATGTGCGCCGCCAAGACGCCGATTGAACCGACCTCACCCGTAGTCGGAATCCATATTTCATTGGCGGACGATGCAAGCGCGTAGCAGGCCGAGGCGGCGCATTCGTTGGCGTGCGCCCATACCGGCTTGTTGAACAGGTCAGACGTGGCGCGAATATGCATCGCCAGGTCGAAGCATCCCCCGGCCTCGCCGCCCGGCGAGTCCATTTCAAGCATGACCCCGCGCACCGCCGGATCAAGCATCATTTCATCAAAGGCGGCGCCGATCTCTTCGTAGCTGGCAAGCCCGGACATCGAGTCCAGCCACGACCCCCGCCTTACCAGCGTGCCGAGGATAGGAAGAACGGCGATACCATACGAGGACATATAGCCGCCGCCACGATAGCTGCGGCCCGCACCGGCCCGAGCCGCGCGCTCCGGCTTCGGTACGTCGGAAGTGGTGAGTTCGAAGCCGTCAAGGATCCGGGGGCCGATAGCGGCCAAGATAGTGTTCGCCTTCCGCCGGTGGACAAGCAACGGCGTATCGAAAACGAGGCTTGCGATAAGCGGAAGGTCACGCCGCATTTTTCATGTCCTCTTCCGAGTCGGCCTTGTCATCATCGTCGTCGGCCTTATCATCGGGAGCCGAGGGCGGGGCGCCAGGCATCGAGGCCGGCGCCGGCACGCTGCCATCGGTGTCGAACACAAGCCCTGCAGCCTTCGCCGACTTCCGCTCTTCCGCGATCTCGGCATCGATGTCCTCGCGGTCGTAGCCGCGTTCCGCGACACTTTGCGTCCGGCTCTTGAGGCCTCCGCTGATCGCATCCTTTTCGGCCTTGATATCCTTCGCCGGGTCAAGCCATTCCTGCCGGGGCGGCAAGTGATCGCATGCCCAATATTCGGTCGGGTCCGTGTCATAGCCGGGAAGGTCTGCCATGCCGGCCATAACGGCGCGCTCGACAAAGGCAATCCAGACCGGGCGGCAAAGTTGGAAGATCAGCGTATTGTTTTGCCACTGCGAGATCCGGCGGCGGAACGCAACAATGGCGGTGCGGACATTCGAGAAATTGCCCTTGGTCATATCGCCGGTTCCGATGGAATACGGCACGCCGAGGCCGGCAAATATTTTCAAGGTAGTGCGGTATTGGAACGCCTCATATGATCCGCCAACCTCGGCCGGCGAGGAAAACTTGATGTCTTTGTCCATGCCGAGGTCGATGATGGCCCCAGGTTCCATGCCGGCAATAGGCGTGTCTTCGTCGTCGCCGTCCACATCTTCATTTACGGAGATCGGGTTGTCGCCACGGCCGATGAGAAACGCGGTGAACAGTGCGGCCGTTTTCTTCCGCTCGATTTCGGCGTCGTCATAGACCTCGAGTCCGAAGATCTTGACGAGGACACGGGCGACCCGAGGAACGCCACGGATCTGCCCGCCCTGGCGGCCATCGAAAACGTGCAGCACTTCGGCCGCCGGCACCCGTACCCGGTCACGCGCTTTCGTCGTGTTGGGCGGGCGGACATCGTTCGGATGATAGCGCCAGAAATGATAGGCGACACGGGCGCCAATGGCGTTGAACTCGATACCGGCCACGATGAAGTTCCCGCCGGGAAGTGAGGCGGTGAAAGCCATGTCGAGCATTTCAGTCGGCAGCATTTGCAACTGAAACGGCACCGTCCACATGTCGGAACGGCGGCGCGACCGGATGCGGACAAAGCATTCGCCGGCCATGTAGGCTTCGCGGGCGATCTTCTCTTGGAGGCCATAATAGTCCGTCAAGCCCTCCGCGTCGGCCTCTTCGGTCCAGCGCCAAAAGAGATCAAGCAACGCGGCTTTTTTTTCCTTTTTGTTCTTGAAGCGGGGGCGCGGCTTGATGCCGTCCCCAACTGCGGCGCTGGTCCATTCGTCAACCGCGTTGCCGGCGTGCCCATCGTTTTCGTAAAGCCACCTGGCGCGGGCCACGAGGGTAGGCCCGGCGGCAGCGATGGCGACGTTGACGTGGTTGCGGGATGGATTGAAGCCGCGCAAGCGACGGCCCGTACCGGCGGCCTCAAACGAATTGTTGCCGCCTCCGTTCAACCGGAACGCGCTCATCACCCGCGAGATAACGCCCATTAGTAGCCCCGCCTGGCATCGAGATAAAAGACTTTCTTGCGCGGCTTGCCTTCGGCTTCCGCGATCTCGTCATTGATCCCGGCGAGCGCATCTTTCATTTCCGCGATGCTCCGATACTGGACGCTCTTGTCGCCGTGCCGGACGATAAGCGCGCCGGTGCGCATCGCCTTGAGAAGCGCCGCCTTCGTGGCTAGGAGCAATTCCAAATCGGGCATGACATCACATGAACGGACTGCCGACGACGCGACGGCGTTTCCGGTTCACCTTAACACCTGGCTTCGGCGTCTGGATTCCACGATGCTGCGAAACGTCATCGTCTAGCGGTAGCGCCACGGGCGGCGGTTCCGGCTCATCCTCGCGCTTATCCTGCAGCATGCGTTCCACCTTGGCGGCCTCACGGTTCAAGACAAAGCCAGCGGCGACAAGCCCTTGCAACGATGCGTAGGCATAGACGCGGCAGTCCAACGCCTCATTCCTGGCGTGGTCCGGCTTCCACCAAAACACGTCTTTGAAGCCCTTGACGTACTTGGTTTTCTTCACCTCGGCCGTCATCTGATCGAAGTAATCTTTGTCGCGCTCCATCGGGAAGTGACAGGCGCCGGCACCGCTCACGGTGGCGCCCGTCTTTTCGAGCCGCTTGACGATGGTCGCTTTCGCGCTATCCACGCCGATGGGGAAAAGGTTGATCCTGCCTTTGTTGTTTCGGGTCGGCTTCTTCGGCCAGACAGCCCGAGCACCGGCATAACCCTTGATACCCCAAATCCGGCGCCCCTCGCGCGGCTTCACGAATCGATAAACGTCCTGGGTGTTGGCACCGCCGGTGTCCACCGCCGTCGCCGCGATAGCCATCCCGTTTTCAAATGCGGGGTGCGGCCATCGCCTAAACAGATAATCATCGAGTTGATCCCAAACCTCTTGCTGCGACGGGTCACCGACAAAGACCTGATAGTCGATTGACCAAGACTCCTCGTCTCGCCCCCATCCCACAACCTCGGCCTCAAGGCGGTCGGGCTGGACGTCGACGCCAGCGGTAAGCAGGGCGACGCCGGCCTGGCAATCCGAGAAGGCTTCGCGCTTCGCAAGCAACGTTTCCGGGTCCGCCTTCTCGCCGCCGGTGTCTTCCCAGGGCTCGCCAAGCACGGTGTTGACAAAGATCTGTAGGAGCGCGGGGTCGTCCTTCGCGCTCATGAATTCGGACACGCATTCCGACCACTTGAACCAAGGCGAATAGAGCGCGGAAAGGTGATAGCTGCGGATGTTCGGCCGTACCGGAACGGCCGTTGCTATCCACGCGGCGCCACGCTCTTCCGATAGCAGGAACTTTTTCCGCGCCTCGGTATGCCGGTGCTCGCAAAGTTCGCCGGTGTCCGGGTCCGATGACTGGCAGGCGAAGGCCGCCGTTTCCGGGTGTCCCGGTTCCCATTTGATGGCGGCCCAAACGATGGGCTGCGCTGTCCCGCACTTCTCGCACTTCACGTTGTAGTACCGCTGGTCACCCTCGGCGAACGACTTCGCGATGCGGCTGTTGAGCTTGAGCTTTGGGGATGACGTGATGAAGATTTTGCGACGCGGAAAATTCGCGGTGCGCTTGATCGCCAACATCGCGGGGTCGCCTTCGTCATCGGCTGATGCCGGGTAGGCGTCGACTTCATCCAGCACGAGCCGGGACACCGGGGAGCCGCGAAGGCCGGAACCCGAGTTGGCGCCAGTCATGAACAAGGCGCCGCCGTCGAAATCCTTCTGCATCACGGTATTGCCGGAATCCCGTGAGCGCGCCGGCTTGATCTTTTCTGCGAGCGCCGGGCTTTCCGAAATCATCGGGTCGATGCGGGTTTTCGAAAACTTTTTCGCCATGTCGATGGTGGGCAGCACGTACATAATCGGCCCAGGCGAATGGTGGATTGTGTAGCCGACGAAGTTGAAGCCGCCTTCCGAGGCGCCGATCTGGACGCCCTTCATGAACGCAACGGTTTCGATGGCCGAGTATGTGGACAGCGAGTCCATGATCTCGCGTAGGTACGGGGTCCGCGAGGTCCGCCACTTGCCGGGCTCAGACGACGAAACCGAAGTCAGGTAGCGGTGTTCGTCCGCCCATTCCGAAACGGTAAAAGGTGGGTCCGGCTCGATGGCCGCGACCCCTTCCTCAAACAGATATTCGAAGGCGTCAGCTAGCACGCGGACTCACCGAATGTGCCGGCATCCATCGGCGCCCGCGTCTTCGACAGTTCGGCCAGGGCGACGCGCATCTGCTCTTCAAGAACGCCGGCAAGCAAGACGGCGTCGACCTCGACCTCGGCGGCGATATCGGATGCATACCGGTTCGCGAAATTCAGCATCGCGGCGCGAAACACGCGCATCAACGAACGGATCGCGCGGCGCGCTTCCTCTTTGTCGACCGTGGTTTCTTTGAGCCGTTCAAGATTGATCTTGGCGGCCTCAAGGTCTACCTGCATCCGCTCGACTTTGAGATCGTATTCGCTGGTTTCTTCGGCACCCTCGGCGTCGGCACGAAGCTTCGAAGTCTTCGCCGCCGGCTTCCGTCTCTGTTGGTTCGGGTTGCAATTTGCAAACCAATCGACCCGAGCCACGACGGAATCAATGGAACCGTCCGGCAGGACAGCCTTTGCAAGCCGTCCGCTCTTCACGCGCTGGCGCACCGCGTTAGGGGAAACGCCCATTTCTCGGGCAAAAGCGGCTAGGCTGATACCCTCAACTTTTTTCCGCCCCGCCACTTTTCTGATCCTAGCTATATACATCACGCATATCGTGCGCTACATATCGTTTGCGAATTGCAAACACTCTAGCTGAATCGGAAACGACAATGAAGTCCTACAACGTGAAGTCAAATGCGAAGCGTTTCGCCCGCCATCTCGCGGCGAAGCATCCCGGCTACATCGCTGATGAGCCGATGCCTGTGATCCCCGGCGCCGCCGAATGGTTCCCGCATGTCGCGGCCCCGACCAAGGTGCTCGCCGCTGGCATCCCCGATGAGATCAGCGGAACCGCCTATGTCAACGGCCGGCTCGCGGACGCCGTGGCCGTCAAGATTGCCGAGCCCGTCACGGTCCTTGCTGGCAAGGCCACGGGCGCCGCTGTTGAGACAACCGTGACGCTCGGCGAAGCGGCCGCGATGACGCCAGCCGCGATGAAAGCAGCGGTCGCGGACCTGCCACCCACGAAGTCGTCGCCGGAAGAGATAGCGGCGAGACGTGCGGCCCGAGCCTCACGCGCGGCGGAACCGAAGCCGGCGAAGGTGGCGAAGTCGACCAAGGCTGACACCATCCTTGAACTGGTGTCCCGCGAAGGCGGCGCCACCATCGCCGAGATCATGGCCGCCACGGATTGGCAGACCCATACCGTTCGCGGCTACATCGCTGGCACCCTACGCAAGCGCGGCCACGACATCGTTTCGAAAAAGATCAAGGGCGAAGAAACCCGCTATGTGATCCCGCGCCCCGAGGTGGAAGCGTGAGCGGGGTGGCTATCTGCAAGACCTGCGGCCAGGGTGTGGACCTGGACGCCCTGCAAGCTCACAACTGCCCCGGCCTCGGCGTCACGGTTGAGGTCGACCCGGAATGGCGGCTTGTCATTCTGGAGTCGCCTTATGCCGGTGAAGTCGAAAGGAACGTGGCCTATGCTCGGGCCGCGTTGCGGGACTGCCTGAAACGCGGCGACGCCCCGGCGGCAAGCCATCTGCTCTACACGCAACCCGGCGTCCTCGACGATGACGATCCAGCGGAACGCGCAACCGGCATCGGCGCCGGGCTGGCGTGGGGCAGGAAAGCCGAGGCGACCGTCGTCTACACCGACCGAGGTGTCTCCAAGGGCATGGCGCAAGGCATCGCGCGCGCCCTCGCCGAGGGCAGGCCGGTCGAGTACCGGAGGCTTGAGGGATGGGCAGCATAACCAAGCGGGGGCCGTGCCAGTTCGCGAGGATAGAGCCCGACAAGGCGGGCCGCGTTGTCATGCGTGCCGACGCGGCATGGCCTTGCATGTTCCCGGTCGAGGCGCCAGTGTTCCCGGCGTCCATCACCGACGCCTATGGCTACACCTGGCCGCCTCGGCGAACCCACGTCACCCGTGAGTCGTGCGCGGCGTGCCCGTGCTGGACGGCGAGGCCGGTCTAGTATCAATCCTGCTTTGCCGCTACGGTGCGCACGGCCTTTTCGGGAGTTTGAAAAATGAACGCGAGATACAATCAACACCGGGCCGAGGACTTGAAAAACGTTTTGGAACTGATCGAAGGTCGGTTCTATCAGACGCCCGGCGGCGGAACATTCAAGGCCGGCAAGATGAACCTTGCTAAGAATACCGGTTCGGTCGAGCGCTCCGTCGAGTGGCTGTCAGGCGGCGGAAGCACGGGGCACGCCTGTCGTCTTACCGAAGGCCCGATGTTGAGTCACGAGCCCGACGACCGCATCTACGCGGCGGTTTCCGATGAAAGAGTTATGGAAATCGAAGCCCGAGTCATGCTTGGAGAGTATCAGGAAGGCAAGCGCACCAACGCTTTGCCGGCGATCAAAAACATTCCGTTGGTCCGCAAGTTTCTGAATTGGATAGCGGCTTAGACAGCCGGCGACCCGCACTTGCCAGGGTAAAAGTTTCGGAACCATTTTAGTAGAAGCTGATTGAATCACGGTCCCGTGAGTCAGTTCATGCGTCTAGCGTTCATCCCGCCAATGAAGCCGAAGCTTGTTGATAGCCCGCCCCTCGGGGATGGCTGGACGCATGAGATCAAGCTTGACGGCTACCGAACCCAAATCATCATCGACGGACCCGAGGTCCGCGCCTACTCAAGTAGCGGCGCGGACTGGACGAAGCGATACACCGGCATCGTCGAGGCGGCCCGAGAGCTTGACGTTGAGTCCGCGATCATTGACGGCGAGGCGGTTGTACCCGACGAGAGGGGCCGCCCCGATTTCCACAAGATGCAACGGGTTATCCAGAAAGACCCTTACGCCGCCATCCTCGGCGCCTTCGATATCCTGCATCTGAACGGCCACGACCTCCGCGACATCGGCTGTAAGGCGCGCCGGGAAATGCTGCATGGCATCGTTAAGCCAGGCACCCGGATTCAATTCAGCGAGGCCCTACCAGGGGACGCGAAAGCGATCTTCTATCTGGTGGAGCAAGCCGAGCTTGAGGGCGTCGTTTCGAAGCGCGCGGACAGCAAGTACCGCAGCGGCCCGACCACGAATTGGGTGAAGGCGAAAAGTTTTATGTACAGTGATCTTGATCTAATTGGATATCAGCGGGAGCGAGGCAAGGCGGCTCAAGCCCTCTTCGCCGAACCGGGCACCGGGCACTATATCGGAACCGCTGTAATCACCCTCGGCCGCGACATGCGTGACCGGCTTTGGCAGCGGGTCCAGGCCAAGGCCGGCGGCGCCCCGCCTAACGCCGTCATGAAGAAACGGCACCCCGCGACGCAATGGATCAAGCCGGGAGTGAGGGCCAGGGTGAAGCACTTGCGAGGTGAAGTGATCTTGCGGCACGCATCAGTCAACGCGCTGCTAGACGATGGCGAAGAGGGCGGCGCCTAGACCTCATATCGGCCCACACCAGGCCGCGCGCCCGCGTCATCCTGCCAAGCTATTGATCCGATTGAAGGATTCCGCCGGGGAAGTGAGCCGCGGAATCCGTGGACCCATTCACAAAAGCGATGGCTGATCAACGTGACGAATAGAATAGGTATGCTTTCCTAGATTTCTGTCGCTAGTGAAAAGGTGCGATGCAGCGCTCCCCTCACCCTGGCACCGCCTGGGAAGGACCCGCGTTTTTCATAACGCATTGAAATCATTGATGAATTTGATTTGATGGGGATCAACGTTGATCGTGATGGGTGCTGGACCTCGGGGCGAGGCCCTTTTAGACCTATCAAGATTATTGATGGATCAACCTTTGAAGGCGGCGCGCTTAAGCTGCCTGACAACGTTGGTCAACAGCTTGTCTTGAGCTTCAGCCATGATCCCGCCGGACTCAATCGCTTGTGACATCACCTGGGTGACACCGGCACCCCATAGCTCTTTGATCGGAACACGCTTCTTCGAAGTCCTAACAAAGACTCCCTCATGCCCGGACTTCATGGTCGCGATAAAGGTGCCCTTGTAGAGCTTACGTGTTCCCCAGGCGTTGGCGGTTACACCTGGCTTCGTCTGGCGCGCCGCGAACTTCACCAGCGCTATAGGCCTTCCTGATCCCCGCACAGTAGCGGTGAGCGTTGACGGCCGGGAATAGGGATAGATGCGGATCGAAGGGTCTACATCACCACGCTTCAAACCACCTGCTTTGGCAACGATGCGAGCCGCAAAGGTGCGGACCTGTTTCGCTGTGGTGTTGACGGCAATGTTCAGCGCATGGTTCAGCTTCGGGGGCTGCAGCTTGCGCATCAAGGCTTTGACCTCAGCGGTTTTCCAATCCGCCCTGATCTCAAGCTCGGCCATGCCTACTTCGCCTTGCCCTTCGGGGCTGGCTTCATCACGGCCTCCGCCTTCACGGGGGCAAGCGCACCGGCACGACGCAACCGGTCCACGGTGTCCTGCGGAACACCTTCGGGAACAGGCCCTTTCAGGAACTGTCTCGCGTTGCCTCTATCGGACACAACCATGTTGCGGATCAGTTCAACCATTTCGGAATTCCCCTGTAGGACGAGTCGTGCCTCGGCGCATTAAGCGCAATCGTTGAGGAAACGTCAACGGAGGCTTCGCAAGAAATGTGTATTAGGCCTATTTTCCTAAAAAACGGAACATACAGGGAATACATACAGCTAACACACTGTTCTATTTATATAAATGTATTTGTATAGAAATATATATATAAATAGAGCCTTATACGCATGCCTCTATGCGCATCCCCGCTATGCGCTATGCATGTATAGCTCTATGTTTTTCGCAAAAATCCATACATCTAAATATGCACAATGAAATCAGCGCGTTGACTGTATTTTAGCGTGTATTTCAGGGTGTATTTTTCCCGATGTATGCGGGTCCGGGCCGTCCTGGCCCGAAAAACGTTCGCATTTCGCAAACTTTCCTCTTGCGTCCTCGATATTCGCGACGTATATCAACGTTATCGAAACGCGAACGGGAGAAGTGACATGACCACTGAAAAGAGCCTGACCAAGACGACCGACCTGGGCAACGAATGGTTTGCCAACCAGTGGAGCGATGGGTCGATGACCATCCGCAACCCCGAGAGAGGCCAGCGGATCGACCTTCCCGTCGAGAGCGTGACAACCCTGCGCGACATCTTCGCTTCCGCCGCCTCGCGCTGACGCTTCCGGTTTCCGGCCCCGAGCGGCCGGTTTCCAGAACCGTCATCCCCTAAGGAGCCGCCCCGATGTCAGACTCCGCATTCAAAACCGCCGCTTATCCCGGCTACTCGACCGGCCAACTTCGCGACATGGTGCTGAATAAGCGCAATGACATGATGGAAGCCGAGATCGCGCGCCGCGAGCGCGTGGCCGCTGGTGACATCACCGTGATGACGGATGGCGAACGCCTCCGCTTCGCCCGCAAGTCATAAGGAGCGGCCACTATGTCACCGAAGACCGCCGCCGCCCTCGCCGAGATCTCCCGCGCCGTTGCCTCCGGCCAGGCTCGATTAGTGCCGGCGCTGTTCTCATGGCAGTTCGGCCGCGCCGCTTCTGCCGCCGCGTTCCGGGCCGCCAAGGCGCAAGGCATCATCGAGGTCGCCTATCACAGCATTTCCGGAACGCCGGTCTATCAGGCCGCCGGGATACATGCCGCCCTCGCCACCTTCTCGACCTCAACAAAGCACTAGGA
>NZ_RZTA01000165.1:0-10347 GCF_004023115.1 Mesorhizobium sp. M6A.T.Cr.TU.017.01.1.1 | reverse complement strand
CAAAACACGATCCGCCATCCCGAATCTCCCTGCTCCAACCTTCACCACAGAATCACCGTTCGGCTTCTGTGCAAAGGTCTCCTTGTGGGAGAAGGTGGCCGAGCGAAGCTCGGTCGGATGAGGGGTGTTCCAGGGAACGCGAACGCCTCATTCCTTCCAACACCCCTCAACCGTCTCGGCGCTGCGCGCCGATCCACCTTCTCCCACAAGGGGAGAAGGGAACAGGCTCCCTAAACCAGCGGCTTCAGCGCCACCCACACAGCGCCGCCGATCAGGCCAAGGAAGACCAGCCAGCCGACCTGGTTGTTCGACCTGAACAGAAGCATGCACTGGTCCGGATCGTCGATGTCCAGCATGGCGATCTGCCTCGTCATATGGGCGCCGGCGGCGACCAGCCCAGCCAGCGCCGGCACTGGCGCCTGTGCCGACGCGAAGGCGATGGCGAAGCAGACCAGCGCCCCGCCATAGAGCCCGACGAGCCAGGCCTTGGTGTTGTCGCCGAACAGGCGTGCGGTCGAGCGCACGCCGACGATGGCGTCGTCTTCTTTGTCCTGATGCGCATAGATCGTGTCGTAGCCGATCACCCACAGGATGGAGCCGATATAGAGCATGACGGCCGGGCCATCGAGATCGCCGAACTCGACCGCCCATCCCATCAGCGCACCCCAGGAAAAGGCAAGGCCGAGAACCAGTTGCGGCCAATTGGTAAATCGCTTCATGAATGGATAAACAGCAACGATGGCAAGCGAGCAGATGCCGAGCAGGATGGCGAAGCTGTTGAATTGCAAAAGCACAGCGAGGCCGGCCAATGCCTGGATGACGAGAAACGCCCAGGCCTGCCGGCGTGTGACCTTTCCCGCCGGCAGCGGCCGCGAACGCGTGCGCTCCACCTGGTTGTCGATGTCCTGGTCGACCAGGTCGTTATAGGTGCAGCCGGCGCCGCGCATGGCGATGGCACCGATCAGGAACAGCACGAGATACCATGGCGCCGGTAGCAGCGAGAGCAGCGGGTCACCGGGGCGAGGGTAGGCGCTTGCCGCAAGGGCTGCCGACCACCAGCACGGCCACAGCAGCAACTGCCAGCCGATCGGCCGGTCCCATCGCGCAAGCTGCGCATAGGGCCACAGCCAGCGTGGCAGAATGCGGTAGACCCAGTGGCCGCTCGGCGCATCGGCGACGCGGCCCTGGGCTGCTTTCGACTGGACGGGTTCCATTGTGCTGGAGTGGCAGCAGAGGCGAACGCCGTCAAGCATCAAGCCAAATCGTCATGGCGTAAATATCGTAGGCGGCGAACCAGCCTTTCCCCCGATATCGGGCATTGATGCCCGACGTTCCCGTGCGCAATTGGTCCCAAATCATCCAAATGTCTTGACCCATCGTCCGAGGCGCAATAGCGCAGTCCTGATCGTGGAATGGCAAGGGATCTGGGCATGCGTGTTTTGTTGATCGGCTCCGGCGGCCGCGAACATGCCTTGGCCTGGAAGATTGCGGCCTCGCCGCTGCTGACGAAGCTTTACGCGGCCCCCGGCAATCCGGGCATCGGCCGCGAAGCCGAACTGGTGACGCTAGATATTGCCGATCATGCGGCGGTGGCCCGGTTCTGCATGGAGGAAAAGATCGACCTCGTCGTGGTCGGGCCGGAAGGGCCGCTGGTCGCCGGCATTGCCGACGACCTTCGCGCTGAGAACATTCGCGTCTTCGGCCCGTCCAAGGCGGCGGCGCGGCTGGAAGGCTCGAAAGGCTTCACCAAGGACCTTTGCGCGAAATATGATATCCCAACCGCCGCCTATGGCCGTTTCGGCGACCTGGCGTCGGCCAGGGCCTATGTCGAAAAGATGGGTGCGCCGATCGTCATCAAGGCCGACGGCCTCGCCGCCGGCAAGGGCGTCACCGTCGCCATGACGCTGGATGAGGCGCTGGCCGCGCTCGACGCCTGTTTCGACGGGTCTTTCGGACAGGCCGGCGCTGAGGTGGTGGTCGAGGAGTTTCTCACCGGCGAAGAGGCGAGTTTCTTCTGCCTGTGCGACGGCGCGACCGCGCTGCCGTTCGGCACCGCGCAGGACCACAAGCGTGTCGGCGACGGCGACATCGGCCCGAACACCGGCGGCATGGGCGCCTATTCGCCAGCACCGGTGATGACACCGGAGATGATCGACCGCACGATGCGCGAGATCGTCGAGCCGACCATGCGCGGCATGGCCGAACTTGGCGCGCCGTTTTCCGGCGTGCTGTTCGCCGGGCTGATGATATCAGACAAGGGGCCGAAGCTGATCGAATACAACACCCGTTTCGGCGACCCGGAATGCCAGGTGCTGATGATGCGGCTGAAGGACGATCTCTTGGTCCTCCTCAACGCTTCTGCCGATGGCCAGCTTGCACATATGTCAGCGCGCTGGCGCGACGAGGCGGCGCTCACCGTGGTGATGGCGGCCAGGGGCTATCCCGGCACGCCGGAAAAGGGCTCGGTCATCCGCGGCGTCGAAGAGGCCGCGGGCGATTGCGTCGAGATCTTTCATGCCGGCACCGCCATCAACAGCGGCGCGCTGGTCGCCAATGGCGGCCGTGTGCTCGACATCACGGCTGTCGGCGGCACCGTCGGCGGGGCGCAGAGACGAGCCTATGCCGCGCTCGACCGGATCGATTGGCCGCAAGGCTTCTGCCGCCGCGACATTGGTTGGCAGGCTGTGGCGCGCGAGCAGGTGCGCTGACCCTTCAACGGCTTTCAGATTTAGCGCAGCCCACGGTCGAACTCGGTCGATGCGGTGCTGACCGGATCGCTGGCGGCGGGCGCCGCTTCAGAGGCCGATGCAGAGCGCTTCTCCTTCCGCGTCCAGGCCACATATTCGGCAACCCCGCGCGGAAGGCGCGGCGCGGCCTTTACAAAAGGCAGTTGAAAGCTGCTGCGGAATTTGGTCCAGCGTGCGCTAAACGCGGCGGTTATTTCGGCGAAGGTCGGTGGTGCCGCCACGGTCGCGTAGGTGATGGCATTGCCGGCTAGCCCAGCCTCGCGCGAGAGAGGCACCGGTATCGAGGCGAGGTAAACCGGCTGCACGTCGATCAGGCCGCCGAAGGGCCATTGCGCGCGCAATGCGGCGGCATCCATCGGTGCGACATTGACATCGATGTCGTTGGGCGTGCCAGCCACCCGGTAAGGGCAGCGGAACCGCCCGCAATTCGCTTTTGCCGAAAACTGCCAGAGTGCGTAGCCTTGCCAGTTGCCCATCGGGAAATGCACGCCGATGTCTGGCTTGTAGCGCGCATACCAGAGCGGTAGCCGCGACAGGAGCCGGTATTTGTACTTGTTGTCGGCGATGTGCTTGGCGGTCTTGCCGTTGGTGTAGAGCACCGGAAAGCGGCCAATCCGCCGATGCACGTGGCGCACGAACTCCTCGGCATCCTCGAGCGACATCCATTTCGTGGGGTCATCATCCTCGATGTCGAGAGCAAGCAGGTCATCCGGCCCAGGCTTCGCGAAATTGATGAAATTATTCGCCTGTCCCACGGGATTGCCGGGGCGGGCGAGATGATAAGCGCCCCATTTCAGGCCGAGCGCCTTGGCCACCACCTTGCGCGTCTGGAACAGTTCCTGCGCTACCGCATGGCGCTTCCACAGCGTCTTGCAGAGCCTTGTCTCGGTCTCGGCACCGAAACAGAAATAGGGTGGCGGCATCCCGTCGGACGCCTTGTTGATGAAGCCGACGATGCGTTTGTCGGTGGCAAGTTCAGCCCAGTCGATGGAATTGTATTCGTAGGCGTCGATCACCAGCGCCCGGTCGGTGTTCTTCCACGGCTCGGAGAAATCCGAGGCTTGTGCCGGCCCCAACGCCATTGTCATCGCGGCCGCGACGACGAGGAGTCCTAGGCGGCGAAGGGGGTGCGCCGGCGGTTTCAAACAGCAGATCCTTGCTGGCCAAAGCCTGATCCTGAACCGCCATGGTTAAGGAAATGCTTTCGGCGGCCCGCGGCGAATGCCGCAATTCTGCCGGTGGCGGCTTCGCTTGCCATCAACGGCGGGAGAGCGGCTGGATTTGGAATGGGTCGGGCGCCGGCGCTTGCGGCAGCGTTCCCTCGGCCTCGCGTTTGCGATGATGAGCCACCGAGCATTGCGGCGAACACAGAATGCCGCGATCCGACCAATAGGCGGCGCCGTCCTCGACCTTGCCCCGATAGTGCCAAAAACCTGCCGCTCGATAGGGCAGCCCGCATTCGAGACAGCGATAGGCGTCAGGTCTGGCAAGCACGGGCGGTCCGATCCGGTGTTCTTGATCCGTCGCCGGTCGAACTTGTCCGGCTTTTGCCGAATTTAGCCTGTGTCGCAGCAATTGCAAAATCTGCGTGACAAATTTTGACGTTTACGTAAAAAGAAGGTGGGAGAGGCGACCCAAAGGCGGATGGTTTTGTGTCGGCACGGATCTTAAGTTGACCTGCCGGACACAGGAGGAGCGAGCGGCATGTATCGGGCACCAGTCGAGGAAATCGCCTTCACGCTGAAGCACGTGGCCGGCCTGAAGCCGGCGCTCGACGCCGGCACCTTTGGCGACCTTGGCGAAGATCTCGTCGACGCCATTCTGGCGGAAGCCGGCCGCTTCGCCACAGAGGAGATCGCGCCGCTCTACAAGATCGGCGATGAACAAGGTGCGGTGCTGAGCGGCGCTGCCGTCACCACGCCGCCTGGCTGGAAGGCGCTTTATCGTCGCTGGATCGACGGCGGCTGGAACGCGCTATCCGCACCGGAGGAATTCGGCGGCCAGGCGCTGCCGACCATGCTGGGCGTCGCGGCGCTCGAAATGTGGAACTCCGCCGCCATGGCCTTCGGCATCGGCCCGACGCTGACCATGGGTGCGGTCGAGGCGCTCGACAAGCACGCCTCGCCGGCGCTGAAGGCCAAATACTTGGAAAAGCTCGTCTCCGGCGAATGGATGGGCACGATGAACCTGACAGAGCCGCAGGCGGGCTCGGACCTGAATGCGTTGCGTGCCCGCGCTGAGCCGGCCGGCGACGGCACCTACCGCATCTTCGGGCAAAAGATCTTCATCACCTATGGCGAGCACGATTTCACCGACAACATCATCCATTTGGTGCTGGCGCGGCTGCCGGATGCGCCGGCCGGCACGCGTGGGCTTTCGCTGTTCCTGGCGCCGAAATTCCTTGTCGGCGACGATGGCGCGTTGGGCGCGCGCAACGACGTGTTCTGCTCCGGGCTGGAGCACAAATTGGGCATCCACGCCTCGCCGACCTGCACTATGATCTATGGCGATGGTTTCGAAGGGACAGTGCCTGGCGCGATCGGCTGGCTGATCGGCGAGGAAAACAAGGGCCTCGCCTGCATGTTCACCATGATGAACAATGCGCGGCTCGCCGTCGGCATGCAGGGCGTGGCGGTCGCCGAAACGGCCACGCAAAGGGCGCTCGCCTACGCCAATGACCGCCGGCAAGGCAAGGCTGCAAGCTATGATGGCGACGGCATGGCGCCGATCGTCCATCACCCGGACGTGCAGCGCAATCTCCTGACCATGAAGGCGCTGACCCAGATTGCGCGCGCCATCAGCTATTCCTGCGCGCATGCCATCGACAACGCGCGGATATCCAGTGGCGATGAAGCCACCCACTGGCAGGAGCGCGCCAATCTGTTGACGCCGCTGGCCAAGGCCTTTTCCACCGATGTCGGCGTCGAGGTCGCCTCGCTCGGGCTGCAGGTGCATGGCGGCATGGGCTTTATCGAAGAGACGGGTGCGGCAGCACTTTATCGCGACGCGCGCATCGCGCCGATCTACGAAGGCACCAACGGCATCCAGGCGATCGACCTGGTGGCGCGCAAGCTGCCGCTTGGCGGTGGCGAGCATGTTCGTGGTTACATCGCCGAACTGAAAGCGGTCGCCAGTCAGGTGCGGACCTCAAATCTTCAGGGGTTTGGCCGCACCGCCGATGGTCTCGACAAGGCACTCGACAATGTCTGCGAAGCGACACGTTTCCTGCAAGGGCTGCTTGCCGACGGCCGTTCGGACGAGGCGCTGGCCGGTGCGACGCCATATCTGAGGCTGATCTCGCTTGCGGCGGGCGGCGCTTATCTGGCGCGCGGCGCGCTTGCCGACCAAAGCCGCATCGCCCTTTGCCGTTTCTTCGCCGAAAACCTGCTTGGCGAGGCGGGCGCGCTGAAGGAGCGCGTCATCGGCGGCGCCGAAAGCCTTGCCACTGCCAGCAAGGCACTGATTTCTGCCGGAACTTCCTGACGTTCACAAGTTCACGTCCACAAGGGGCCGACTATGACAGACCATATCCTCGTCGAGCGCCAGGGCGCCATCCAGATCATCCGCATCAACCGTCCGGAAAAGAAGAACGCGCTGACGCGCGCCATGTATGCGAGAATGTCCAAAACCCTTGCCGAAGGCGATGCCGATCCGGCGGTCCGCGTTCATGTCTTCCTCGGTGTTTCAGGGGCCTTCTCGTCCGGCAACGACCTAGCCGATTTCATGGTCGTCGCCACCGGCGGTGAGGGCGGCACCGAAGTCTGGGATTTTCTGATGGCACTGGCCAGGGCGGAAAAGCCATTGGTTTCCGGTGTCGATGGCATCGCGGTCGGCATCGGCACCACGCTCAACCTGCACTGCGACCTGACCTTCGCCACGCCGCGCACTGTGTTCCGAACACCCTTCGTCGATCTCGGCCTGGTTCCCGAGGCGGGATCGAGCTTGCTTGCGCCTGAGATTCTGGGCCGGCAAGGCGCTTTCGCGCTGCTTGGTCTCGGCGAAGGTTTTTCGGCCGAGCGGGCGAAGGCCGCCGGGCTGATCTACGCGGTGGTCGAGGAAAACGAGCTCGAAGCCTCCGTGCTGGCAGCGGCCGGCCAGATCGCAGCCAAGCCGCCGCAAGCGCTGAAGATCGCGCGCGACCTGATGCGCGGCTCGCGTGAAGACCTCGTTGCCCGCATCGGTGAGGAGAGCGAGCATTTCCGCGAGCGGCTCAAATCCGACGAGGCCCGCGCTGCCTTGATGGCCTTCATGACCAGGAAGAAAGCAGGCTGAAGGCGGTGTGGCCTGATGACGCGAGCCATGGTGTTGGGCGATTTTAGAGGGCTTGTGGCCACCGTTGGGCGGTGTGCATGACGGTGAGTATTTCGACAGTCTCGCCGTTGACGCGATAGGGTACGATATACGGAATATCAACCAAAACGAGTTCCCGCGTCGCCTTGATGCGCCCGATGCGCCCCATGGCCGGTTGCTCGGCGAGATGTTCTGCCGCCGTCACGATGCGCGCAATGACTCGGGCGGCCGCTTCGGGGTTGTCTTTCTCGATATGCGCGCCGATTTCGTCAAGCCGACGCAGCGCTCGCATGGTCCAGCGGATTCTTTTGCGGCTCATGCTCGGCGGGCGGACTTGACGTATTTTCCGACAACACCGGCTACATCACGGTCACTGGCAAAATCGCCGCGCTCAGCTTCGGCCAACCCGGCCTCTATCTCGGCGAGTTGCCATTCCTCACGGGCTACAAAGTCCTCAATGGCCTGCGCAGCCACATAGGAGCGCGAGCGGTCGAGCTTTTCGGCAAGCTGGTCAAGCCTGTTTGCGGTTTCATCCGGGACGCGCACGGTAAAAGCCGTCATGGTCTTAACTTTCGTTTGGTTCACGATGATTATTGGTGAACCAACGTGGTTCGTCAAGGATTACCGGGGTCCTCCTGGGGCCTGGTGCCCCTTACTTCAAGGCGCGCCACCCTATATCGGCGATGCCATGTTGCCGCGCGCCCAGTTCTCCCGTTGGTGAAGCTGCTTAAGGGCCACCCTTATCAGGGATAAAGCCTTGTCTTGTCCCAGCCGCCCTTGGCGTTGCGTGAAAAGACGACGCGGTCGTGCAGTCGGAAGGGCCGGTCGTGCCAGAACTCGATCGTCTGCGGCACGATACGGAAGCCAGACCAGTGTTTCGGCCGTGGGATCTCGCCGATCGCATAGCGCGCCGTGTATTCGGCAACCGCTTTTTCCAGTGCGAAGCGGCTCTCCAGCGGCCGCGATTGCTTCGACGCCCAGGCGCCGATGCGGCTGCCGCGGGGGCGCGTCGCATAATAGGCGTCCGCTTCCGCTTCGGTGACGATCTCCACCGGCCCGCGCACGCGCACCTGCCGGCGCAGCGATTTCCAGTGGAAGCACATCGCCGCCTTCATGCTGCCAAGAATCTCACGGCTCTTGGCGCTCTCGAAATTCGTATAGAAGACAAATCCGCTTTCATCGAACCCCTTGAGCAGCACCATCCGCACATTCGGCATGCCCTCGGCATCGACGGTCGCCAGCGCCACGCCGTTGGGATCGTTGATCTCACTCTTCGTCGCGTCGTCGAGCCATGCGGCAAAGAGGCGGAATGGCTCGGCAGCCTCGGCAAAGTCACCGCTTGTTAACTCAGTTTCGCTCATAGTTTTTCCAAATTCTGTTGCCGGCTGGGGAGATTGCCGATTGTCGCGTATCGCGCAACTTTTTGACAGCAGGCAATGGAGCCTTATTGCTTCGGCCAGCGCCCAGGCTGCGGTCAAGGTCGCGATCGTGCTGGTAGCCTTGTCGCTTGCCGGCTGCGGTGGCGGCGGCTTCAGTTTGGAGCAGGCGGAGGTCGACCGTACAATCCTCACCAGCAGCACCCCTGTTTCTGCCTCGCCGATCGATCAGGATCGCGCCTCGGACCAGACGACGATCCGCAACGCGGTGTCTTCCGCCGATATCCAGGAACTTGGCGGGCAGGCCGTGCCCTGGGCGAATTCCGATACCGGTTCGCGCGGCTCGATCACGGAACTGGCAGAGTCTAGGGACAACGGCCAGCTTTGCCGCCGCTTCACCGCCTCGCGCGAAAGCTTCGACGGCGTCGCGCTGTTCAAGGGCGAGGTGTGCCTGGCCGGCGCCGGCGCCTGGCGGATGCAGGACTTCAAAGCGCTCTGATTTTCCGCCATCATATGACCGCGCGCCACTGGAATTTCTTCCTATGCGAGCGCATATAGATGGCAATCGTGGACTCACTCCTTCTCCAGGGCAGGAAGCATGCGCGACCCCTATGAGGTGCTGGGCGTTGCTAAGAACGCATCGGCCAAGGACATAAAATCGGCGTACCGCAAACTCGCCAAGGAGTATCATCCGGACCAGAATCCGGATCCCAAGGCGAAGGAGCGGTTTGCCGCGGCCAACCAGGCTTACGAGATCGTCGGCGACGAGAAGAACCGTGCCGCTTTCGATCGCGGCGAGATCGACGCCGATGGCAAGCCGCGTTTCCAGGGCTTCGAAGGTGCCGCGGGCGGCGCCGATCCGTTCGCCGGCTTCCGTCGGCAGCAAGGACCGGGCGGCTCGCGCTTCGAGTTTCGCTCAAGCCGTCCGGGCGGCGATCCGTTCGACGGCAACAGCGACATCTTCAGCCAGATTTTCGGCGAGACCTTCTCTCGCGGTGCCGGCACGGGCGCCGGCCGGCAGGCGCCGTCCGGCGCCGACCTGAACGTGACGCTCGACGTCACCATCGAGGAAGCGGCGACCGCGGAGAAGGTGACCGCGATGTTCCCCGACGGACGCAAGGTCGCCGTCAAGCTGCCGGCCTATGTCGAGGACGGCCAGACCATCCGGCTGAAAGGCCAGGGCGAGCAAGGGCCGGGGCAGCCGGGCGACGCGCTGGTCAAAATCCACTTCCGCCGCCATCCGCGCTATCGTGTCGAAGGCCGCGACCTCCATGCCGACTTGGCCGTGGCACTGGCGGATGCCGTGCTGGGTGCCAAGGTGGCGGTCGAAACGCCGACCGGCAAGCTTGCGGTCAATGTCCCCGCCTGGTCGAGCTCGGACAAGGTCCTGCGGCTGAAGGGCAGGGGCCTGCCGGAAAAAGTTGGCGGTCACGGCGATCTCTACGCACATGTGCGGCTGATGCTGCCTGAAGGTGGCGACAGCGATCTCGAAGCGCTGATGCGCAACCGAAAACGCTAGCTTGGCGCGTCAAAGGCGGGCTGCGCCGCAAACGCTCCTGTCTCTCACCTGTCCGTTTTGATCGATTGCAGGACTCAGCCGCATTCCGCGACATCGCTCGATGACGAACGCCCGCCCGGAACATGGCCGGCTCGCGCCAGGCGGGTCAGTCGCTCGTCGCCGACAGCGTTTTCTTTTGCGCGGGCGGAATAAACCCGCGGCCGCCCCGTTTCCAGACCATGCCGGAGGCCGATGAAGTCGCGGTCAAAAACCGCCAGGACCGAGCTCAGCCGAGCGGGCTGAACGTCGAGGGGCGGTCCAAGAGCACGTCTTGCCCCAATCTGGATCTTTTGGTTGACTAACGAAATTGTCCGTCAAACGAGTAGCAACGAAGGAGCGCGTCGGATTGCTGGGTCATGCGTTATCGAGTTTGGAA
>NZ_RZTA01000164.1:0-10580 GCF_004023115.1 Mesorhizobium sp. M6A.T.Cr.TU.017.01.1.1 | reverse complement strand
ACTCCCGCCAGTCCCGCCACCACCTCCCGAAGTCGGAATGATTACGGGAGCAGCCGGCTCGTCCGCGACCGGTTTAACCGCTTTCCTGGCGGCTACCGGTTTGGGAGCCGGGTTGACGACCTTCCGCGGCGCCGGGGCTCTGCGAACGACCTTCGGCGCCGGTGCTGGCGTCGCCACCAGCGGCGTCGGTTGAAGGGGTGGCCAGGATGTGCAGCCCATGACCCCCGCCAAGGCGATGGACAGAGTTATCCCGATTGTTGCCTGCTTCCGATTTCTGCCCACCATTGCCTCCTTGTTGATCAGAACAAATCCCGACGCGGATTGGCTTGTTCCCAGACCGCCCTCGCCACTTTGACCAGTTGCTTGTCGACAGAACCGCTCAACGGAATCTTCGACTTGAGTTCCCCACGCAGTTGCTTCAACGCCGCCGCTTTCGGCTTGGCCCCGAATTTCGCCAACGTCGCGCGGGCGTCAGGCAACTCATTGCGAAAATCGAGCGCTACTGTGAATGCCAGGAAACGCACGGCGACGGCCTGGTCGGCCTGGTCGCCCTTTTGCATCTCGAGAGCCGCGCGATCATAGGCGCCGGACTGGTCGCCGCGCGAGGTTGCCAGTTCAAACAGGCGTTGGGCTTCATCAAGGTTCTGCTCGACGCCAACGCCATCACGGTACATGCGCGCAAGACTGGCCGGCGCATAGGGCTGGCCGAGGTCGATGGCCTTCTGAAAAAGCGCCAGCGCAGCCTTCGGATCCTTCTCGACGCCTCGACCGCTGAGGTAATTGCGACCGAGCAAGTTCATCGAATACATGTCCTGGCGCTGGACACCGGCCTTGAGGAAGGCAACGGCACGGGCCTGATCGGCGGGCACGCCGTTGCGGCCTTCGGTGAAGATCGCGCCGAGATCGTTTATGGCATAGGTGTGCCCCATCGATGCCGCCTTGAGCAGCAGATCCAGCCCCTTGCCGGTGTCGCGCTCGACGCCGTTTCCATGGAACAGGGCACGACCCCATGCCGTCATGCCGTAGGGGTCACCCTTGTCGGATGCCACCGCGTAGAAGGTGTTGGCCTGCTTGCGGTCGACAGCCTGGCCCGTTCCCGTCGCATGGAGGTAGCCGAGCTCGAACACCGCGCGCACGTGCCCCCTGTCGGCGGCCTGCTGGATGGCTTTCCTGGCCTGGTCGACCTTGCCGGCTGCAAGCAGCGCGCGTCCCAGTTCATAACGGAAGCGGGCGACATCGGGATACGCCTTCACCGCAGCCTCGCACAGCTCCACCGCGTCGGCGCCGATTTCATTTGGCAGCAGGCCGGGGACCACGCCTTGAAGGTCGAGAGGTTCGCCGGCAGCCAGGTCGCACGGATCCACGCTCGGCGACAGTTTCATTTTGGCGGGTTTGGATATTGCGCTGTCCGCCCGAATTTCGAAGGCGATCTCGACCGGTGCACTGGCTCCGATCTGGGGTTCATAGCGCAGCCCCTCGACTTCGCCGACCGTCAAGCTCGATTCGGGCGACAGGGTCCGATCCGGCAGGGAGAGCGTTCCCGTTGCCGGATAGTTTGTGACTTTCAGGCTGACCGCCGCATCGTCTGTCGGGACATCCAGGTTCAGAGCAACGGCGCCCACGCCGACCGGAACGTCGACCTCCCGGTTCTCGATCGCCTCGGCCGCACCGGTGACATGAATGCCGCGCTGCAGCACCTGCTGCTTCTGCTCGGCTTCGAGCGAGGCCATCACCTGTTCGCCCTGGGTTCCTTCGCCGCTCTTGACCCGGAACACCAGCATGCCCTTGGCTTCGCCGCCCCAACTGTCGCGTGCGGCGTAGGCCAGCATATCCATCTCTTCCGGCTCGCCAGCTCCCTTGGGAACATCAAACTGCAAACGCGGCAGATCCTTGCCCTGGATCAGTTCTCCCGCCTCGATGACCTTGCCGTCCAGCATCAGGCGTCCCAAGGCGGGTGGTCTTTCGATGCTGACGGTTATTGTCCCGCCGTCGACCTGGACCGGTTCCGGAAGGTCCAGATCGATGGGGCCGGCCCCGGACAGCACGACCTTCTCCAATACCGGCGGCAGTGATGGGCGGCTGCTGCGGCGCATCAGAACGACTTCGTCGATCAGCGAAGAGTTCTCCCAGGGAACCTGCAGGCCTTGGGTAGCCTCAACCACATCCCGGCGGACGGCCGCCATGACCGTGCGGATCTCCTGGTTGGGGGCGAGCGCGCGACGAGAAAACGCCAATGAAAAAGGACTGAGGTCGCCGGCGCCGTCATAGGCAACCGCACCGGGTTCGGTGGCAAAAGCGATCAGCGTGTTCAATGAGCTTCTTACTTGCGCAAGGCCGGTGCCGCTTGCGGTAAGAAGCTGGTCCCTGAGCCAATAGTCCTTGCGAGGGAATGGATTGTTGCGGCAGGCATCGAGGATGATCACCTGGATCTTCGATTTCGAACGCATCTGCTGCAGCACATCGTTCAGCTTGATTGCCTGGACCTCGACGTCCGCCGCATCTTTCAACGAGGCATCGACAGGGATCAGGAAATTTTCGCCGCCGATCTGAAAGCCGTGGCCGGAATAGTAGACGACAGCGATATCGGCGCCATCCACGGCGGCAAGATAGTTACGGAACTGATCTTCAAACTGCAGCTTTGTAAGATTGCTCGCGACGAAAACATCAAAACCAGCCGCCCGAAACGTGTTGGATACGTCCACCACATCTTTGGCCGGGTTCTTGAGGGCCGAGATTTCTTGGTAATCGGAGTTGCCGATTACAAAGGCGACCCTTCGTTCGACGGCAGAAGCCTCGAAGATCACGAAGCTTGCGAGCATCAAGGCCGCAACGAATCCGCAACGTCGAAGCATGGCAAATCCCTTAACCGCTGTTACCCGGCGACCACAACAACCAGCTTGCAGTGTCAGGTCCGTTAGAGAGCATGCTATCTGCCGAGACAGAAAAGAGAGAAAAGCCGTCGCGACAGCGGGCATATTCCTCACGTGATCAAGTTCTAAATTACATCAGAGGCCGAGTGTCCGCAATGATTGTCAGACGCTTTCTCAACCTGGCTATTCGGCCGTGGTCGCTTTGGCCTCCCCGGACCGGGCGCGGCCGGCATTCTGATCTTAGCAGGTTGGGCTGAGTTCTGGTCGGCGATGCCCCGACAAAATAGCTCGTGCTGGGACACCTACATTTTGCCCTAGCGACGAATGTCTACTGCCGCCTGCCAGGCCCGACGGCGGCCCTGCACCCTTCAGTCCACACACCACGCGGCAGAGCGCGCCTGAGTTTTCCACTACTAAAGTTGGCCTACCGCTGATTTTTTCTACCTACCATTTCCGAGACTCAATTAGCGTGCGCTTATGGAGCACCGGCACGCCATTCGAAGAATCAAGGATGGGCTTTGGGAAGTCTACGACATAGACGACCACAACGTTGTCTTCTCAGATGGGGTGGCTCTGACAAATTTGCTGGATGAGGACGCGCTCGACGCCCTGGAGTTGCTAAAGAGTGGATTCCTGGTCCCGAGCACCGCTCCCAAGGCCAGTTGACAGTTCCTTGAGGGATACGCTGAGGTCGCACTATCCGCAAGATGAAGCGCTGAAGGCGGATGGCTGACAGGCAAAAGCGTCGCCGGTTGGCGGGCTCCTTCTCCAAAGGGAAAATCAGGCGTCAGCCGAGCGTTCGCTCGTCGAGATCTGCCATCCTATTTCGGTGACCTTGCAGGCGCGGTGCGGAAAGTATGGATCGGACGCGCGGACAAGGAGCCGACACTGCAGGTTCTGAGATCGATTGTTCGAGAGTGACCTCAAGTCCGCATCGAACCGGCGCTGCCTGCGCCCAAAGGATCCCCGTTATTTCTGATCCGGCATCTCGGTATTCTCTTGAGGATTCTTCTTGATGCCCGCTGCAGGCGAGGTATCGGCTGGTGCGTTTCCACCTTGGTTTTGCTCAGGCGCTCTTTTGAGTGGCGAGGTGCGCCAGCCCATATCAGCGTACAGAAAGCCAATGAGAAAGCCGACGATAATGACCGCTGCTATCACCAGCGAAAGTATAGCGTTACGTCGCTCCATGTCCGGCTCCTTCCTGCGAGCCGAACAGCCAGTAGCGAAAATGGTTCCGGCCAGTCAGGTGGAAATCGGCGGTGCTGGACTCATTGCCGTGCACAAGGCTTAATCCTGCGCGGGGATGGCGGGATTGCCGGGGGCGATTATGAGATCACCACAGCAAATGACTGATGGCGGCGAGAGGCCGGCAGATCGTCAGCCGCCGCTTTGGGCCGCCACGTCTGGCGCATAGTTGCCGTGCCATCAAGGCTGCGATTCCTCGCCAGCATCCAATTTAAGATTTACTGTAAGCGTGCGAGCGGTACACCGCTTACCCTGCAGCATACGTTGGCACCGAAGAGGACACCTGAAGCTCCAGGCCGTGGAACTTCGCACCTTGCCGGCGGTTGAGATGTACGAGCTGTGGGCTAAGAACGAAACCATCCGTTCTTTCCGCCGCAGCAGGAAGGAGATCCCATGGCAAACACCACATCGAAGCCGGCAATCCGGCAAGTGAATGCCGACGGCTTGCGGCATCCAAGACGCGATGCCAACGAAACGGACGCGGGAGCGAAACCGCCGACGCCAAAAACCGCGGGAACATCGAAGCCATCGACCGCTCCGCTGGATAATCCGGTGGTGAACCGCAATGCCGGCGGGCCGCGCCAGTCGGGCACCACGCCGCGGCCGACAGACAAACCGCTGGACTGAAGGCGATGGCAGGGGTCGAACGGGACGGCGGTTGTCTGTGCGGCGCCGTTCGCTTCAAGGTGAGCGGCCCACCGTTGCGGGTCGGAATTTGCCACTGCCAGGATTGCCGCCGCGCCAGCGGCAGCTTTTTCACGCCGTTTGGCGTCTGGCCCATGTCAGCCTATGAAGGCAGCGGACAAATGAACACGTTCGCCAGACGCAGTTTCTGCCCGCAATGCGGTTCGCACATCGCCTGGCTGCGGGACAACGAGGCCGAGATCATGCTCGGCTCGCTCGATATGGCTCCCAGCGACCTCATTCCCGACTACGAACTGTGGGTACCGCGCCGTGAGAACTGGCTCATGGCATTGCCTTGGGCGGAGCAATTTGCCGGTGATCGCTTTCCGCCCTTCGATCCATGACGAGTCTGCTGAAACAAGCTAGGCCACCCTGACCAATTCAGCCAAGGCGCCCAGAATGGCAGCCTGATCTGCCGGCTTGCGAACAAATTTGAAGTTGGCGAAGGCTGATGGAACATCGCGCGGCCCAAATCCGGTCAGACACGCGAACGGGATGTGGCGGGTTTGCAGTTCTTCTGCGATCGCCAGGCTTGTTTCGCCATGCAGCTGAACATCCAGCAGCGCCACGTCGACATGATTTTCGCCGATAAGACGCAGGGCCGCCGCCACCGAAGGGGCCGGGCCGATCACCTGATGTCCCGAAGCGCGCAGACACGCAGCGATGTCCTCGGCGATGAGCCATTCATCCTCGACCACCAGAACGCGCAGCGGATCGCTCACGGCGTCTCTTTGCCCATCATCGGAAATGTGATCTGGACCTCAAGGCCGTCACGATTGAAGGCGGTCTCGACGTTTCCGCCTAGCCTGTAGCCGATCTCGCCCTGCAACAGGGAAAGCCCGAAGCCGTTTACTTCTGGCTTTCTGACGGGCGGCCCGTTCTTCTCGCGCCAGGCAAGCCTGAAAACGTCGCCGTCTGCCGACCACTTCAGCGCCACCCTGCCCTGCTGCTTCGACAGCGCGCCATATTTGGCGGCGTTGGTTGCCAGCTCATGAATGGCCATGCTGAGGGAAAGGCCCTGTTGCGGGCTAAGTTTCTCTTCAGCGCCGTCAAGCTCGAACCGGTCACTGCCGAAAGGTTCGAGTTCCTGCCGCAGCAGTTCGCTGATCGAGGCTTCTTTCCAGCGCTCCTTCGACAGCAGACCGTAAGCCCGCGACATGGCGTGCAAGCGACCGATCAGCGCTTCGGCGAACTCTTCCTTCGATTCCGAATTTTCGCGGGTGCGGTTGGCGATGCTGGCGACGACCGCCAGCATGTTCTTGACGCGGTGATTCAGCTCCGAAATGAGCACCTGGTTTTGCGTTTCCGCCTCGGCCAAGGTGGTGACGTCGACCAATGTGACCACGACGCCCTGGATTCTATTGTCCTTGTCGCGATACGGATTGATACGAACCATGTGAAACCGGCCCTGGTCGTCACGCGCCAGATGATGTTTCAGGGTCTCTCCGGTTTCGAACACGGCATCGATGTGCTGTTTTAGCTCGGGATAGTCGAGCTGGCTCGAAAGCTCGGTCAGTGGCCGGCCGACGTCGGAGGGACGTAGGCTGAAGAAAGGTGAGGCCGCCGGAGTAAAGGTCCGCACCACCAGATTGCGGTCGAGGAAAATGGTTGCGATCTGCGTGCTCTCGAACAGATTCCGCAAATCGCTGTTGGCGCGATCGAGTTCCTCTATCTTGCTGGTCAGCTCTGAATTGATGGTGTTGAGCTCCTCGTTGAGCGACTGCATCTCCTCCTTCGAAGCCTCAAGCTCCTCGTTGGTCGACTGCGCCTCCTCATTGACGGAGACGAGTTCCTCGTTCGACGATTTCACCTCTTCCAGCGCGGTTTCGTACTCCTCGATCGTCGATTGCAGTCGCTCGCGCGTCTCGCGCAGCTCCCGCTCGAGATCGGCAGCACCTTCGATATCACGGTCTTCGCGCCCCACATCCGACCGCGCCTGTGCTGGCCCGAACGGTTCGAACAGGACAAGATAAAGCTGTTCACGCTTGCCGAGTTCCGCCAGGGGCTCGACAGTGAGTTTGATCGACTGGACCGGTTCGTCGTCCTCATCGACGACGACATTCTCACGCACCACGGTGCGGCGAGTCGCGGCCGCTTCCCGCAAGGCCGCACGCAGGTCGAGCCTCAGCCCGCGGCGAGCCAAAGTCAGCACTTGCCGGCTCGGAATGCCCTGCGGCGCTTCGAGATATCTGCCTGTCCGGGCCGAATAGTAGACGACGTCGCCATCGCCATTGACCAGGACGTGCGGCGGCGCGAAACGCTCCAGCACCTGTGCCTCGACCGCCTGCCGAAGCGGGTAGCCGGCGGTTCCCTTCTTGGACCCCGTGCCTTCGGCCAGGAAGGCGCCCGAACGGGCGTCGCCGATCAGCGTCGGCAGCGTTATATGGGGCGAGGCATGTTCCCGCGCCTGAAAAATGCGCTGCTTCTTGTCGACCGTGGCGAAGAGGTTGTCGTGCTGACCCACGCTTTCGGACGTGCCGAGGAAAAGGTAACCGCCCGGCTTCAGCGCGTAGTGAAAGATCGGAATGACCCGGTTCTGGATGTTCGAGCCGAAATAGATCAGGAGGTTGCGGCATGAAACCATGTCCATGCGCGAAAAGGGCGGGTCGCGGACGACGCTGTGAGGCGAAAAGACGCACAGCTCCCGTACCTCGTTGGTAAGCACATAACTGTCGCCGTCGCTGCTGAAAAAACGCTGCTTGCGTTCGGGCGAGAGCCCCTGCAGCAATGCCGCCGGGTAACGCGCTGCGCGCGCCACCGCGAGCGCCGGCTCATCGATATCAGTCGCAAATATCTGGACGCGCGGCACAACCGAAAGTGTCTCCATGTGTTCGCGCATCAGCATGCCGATGGAGAACACCTCCTCGCCGGTGGCGCAGCCAGGCACCCAGATCCTGACCGCATCGCTGGCAGTCTTGCCCTCGAAAAGCTGCGGTACGATCTTCTCCTCAAGCAGCTTGAAAGCGTCGGGGTCACGGAAAAAATCGGTGACGTTGATCAAAAGATCGCGGAAGAGGTCCGTCACCTCGCGAGGGTCTTTCTTCAGCCATTCGACATAGTCAGCAATTGACTGAAGCTGTGCGATCTGCATGCGCCGTTTTACGCGACGCAGGAATGTCTTGGACTTGTACCCGGAGAAGTCGTGGCCGGAATGACCGCGCAGAATGCCGTAGATTTCCTCGCGCAGCCGACCGATGTCTCCCGTGCCGTGCTCGCCGCCGTCGTCGGCAATCCCGTTCAGCAGATCGAAGCTGCGGGCGAATCCCTCCAGCTTCGCACCGATGCGCTCCGCGGGCGCCGCTATATCGATCAGTCCGCTGGAAATCGCACTTTTCGGCATGTCGGGGTTGCGCGGACCGTAGCCGTTGGGGGCCTGGGCGACCGTCAGTCCGCCGCGTTCCTTGATCGCCTTTGCGCCCAGCGTGCCGTCCGAATCGCCGCCCGACAAAATGACCCCGACCGCATATTCGCCCTGGTCCTCGGCAAGCGCGCTGAAGAAGATGTCGATCGGCTTGCGCTCGCGGTTGAACACGTTCGACGGCCGCAGATGCAGCACCCCCTTCTCGATCGTGAGAACGACGTTTTGCGGCATCACGTAAATGTGGTCGGATAGGACGGTGGTGCCATCCTCTACGACGACAACCGGCAGCCGCGTATAACGCCCGACCACCTCGTGAAGCAGGCTTTCGCGCCCGGGACTGAGATGGGTCACGATGACGAACGCCATGCCGGGCTGGCCGCTGATGCCTTTGAACAGACCCTCCATTGCGGGAATGCCGCCGGCTGACGCGCCGACGCCCACAATGGGAAATCTCTTCATCTGGGATGTCACCGCAAGCCCTCGGTTGAACAGCCTAGACGACAAAGCCGCCAATCGACCCAAAACCCGCAACCGGGCTGAACGCCAGCATACAACGTGCAAGAGGGCCGGAACAAGTCCGTGCAGACGGCGTTAACGTCGGGACTTTTGTGGAAACTTCAATGTCAAAACGCACACCTGACCTAAAGCTGACAAAACAAACGCTGTTGCACTCTTCGGATTTGCTGGGTTTGCCGGGAAACGAATCCATTCCGCCGCGCATGCTGGTTTTGGCCAAACGATTGCAGGCAGCCTTGCAGCAACATTCTGAACAAGCCCCCACTGACAATCGGAAATCTCGCTCGAAGAAAGGTCGATGAGGTGCGCGAC
Organism: Mesorhizobium sp. M6A.T.Cr.TU.017.01.1.1; assembly: GCF_004023115.1. Lineage (NCBI taxonomy): Bacteria > Pseudomonadati > Pseudomonadota > Alphaproteobacteria > Hyphomicrobiales > Phyllobacteriaceae > Mesorhizobium > Mesorhizobium sp. M6A.T.Cr.TU.017.01.1.1. The sequence continues at coordinate 1,592 of NZ_RZTA01000164.1, read as the reverse complement.
CTGCAAGGTTTGCACATCCTGATCGTCGAAGACGATTGGCTATTGGCCGGCGATCTTGCGAGATACTTCGGCAATATGGGCGCGGTCGTCCTCGGCCCTGCGGCGACAGTCGAGCAGGCGTCTACGCATACCGATACGGCTGAGGCCGCGATCCTTGACGTCAATCTCAACGGCCGGCGGGTGTTTCCGATCGCCGACGAACTGATGCGCCGCGGCGTGCCTTTCGTCTTTTTCAGCGGTGACGAGGACATCGTCATTCCGGAACGTCTGCGTCACGCCAGCAATCTTCGAAAATCGTCGGATAGCTACGCAATCTTTGACGCCTTGTTTCCTCCGGAACGATCCGCCTTGGCGGGTCGCCCTCCCGTGAACTTGTCCGACAATGTATTTTCACTTCTGCCGAAGCTCAGGCTCGCGGCGCGTCTGCTTCTTGGCGACGTGGGCGCTTCCGACCGGCTGGTCGAGCGAACGCTGGAGAGCGCCATCGGCGAGATCGACAGAAGGCGGGTCGGCGTGTCGACTGAAGATTGGCTGAACGGTATTATGCGAAGTGTCGCAAGATCGAGCGGAACGAGCCTGTTGCACTGAAGCGCGACCGATCGGCAACGACCGAGGCCCTGATCTCTCTGATTTGTACTGTTGAGTCCGAATAAGACCGCTCCATATTTGACAAACGGCTCCGAAAAAGCATGCAAACACAATGATCTGGAGTGAACCTCTCCATCAAAACGCAAGGTGACCTAAGAGCTACCGAGGGACCATTGACGTAGAAGCCCTATCAGCCGCTCTGGTTACGCTCGATGAATTTGTTGAACCGGCTTGTTTTTCCGCCGCCGGTTTCGTCCTGGTAGAGGAAGGCCAGATCGTTCTGGTCGAAAATCCGGAAGAACTCGTCCCATTCGATGGCTTCGAACTCCTCCTCGGGCTCGCCAAAATCGATCCGCAGGATGCCGCCCTCGCCTCTGGTTCGTACAACCGCAGGTCGGCCACCCCGATCTTGGGCCCACTGGCGGATCTCGTCGTGATTGGTGGTTGTCTTCGATTCAGACATTGAAATCTCCTTTCGATCCTGTGGGCGTCCCGGCCAGGCCTAGCTTGGTGTGCGCGTCTCGCTCGATGACAACTAACTACCTGTCTGCTGCTTCCGATTACGGCCAGATGAGCGCCTAACCCCAAACGAGCTGCAATGTTCCAGCGCAGGCCCAAGGCCTGTTCGCGATGCGTTCACCTCGGTGTGAGGGACCCCAAACCATCTTTGTTGAAGGAGAGGGAACAAACCTTTTGTCAAACAGTTCGGGGCGCCAAGGCCATCTGCACAAGGAGTTGTCGTGGAACGCATACTGGTTACCGGGGGCTGCGGTTTCATCGGCCGCCACGTCGTCCAGGAACTCGTCGAACATGGTTATGCCGTCTGCATTCTCGATGCGCTGCTGGAACAGGTGCACGGCGGCGAGGCGATCAGCCTGCCGGCGGGAGCCGAACTGATCAAGGGCGATGTTCGCGATCGCGACGCTGTCGCCGAGGCGCTCCAGGGCGTCGACGCCGTCATCCATCTGGCGGCCGAGGTCGGCGTCGGCCAGTCCATGTACGAG
>NZ_RZTA01000163.1:0-10757 GCF_004023115.1 Mesorhizobium sp. M6A.T.Cr.TU.017.01.1.1 | reverse complement strand
TGGCTATCCCTCGCCGATGCCGGAGGACGCGAAAAGGATCCTGCTGAAGTTTCGCGACAAGCATGTTGGAACGCGGACGGAGGTCGGCGGCAACACGACCATCGCCGTCATCGCCACGGATGCCGTTCTCACCAAGGCTGCCGCCAAACGCCTGGCGATATCAGCGCATGACGGCTTCGTCCACGCCATTTGGCCGACACACACGCCGGCCGACGGGGATCTGGTTTTCGCGCTGGCGACCGGCAAGAGCGGCATCGAGCTGGCGCCCAACGACGCCATCGACCTCTGCGCAGCGGCCGGCGCCACCATGGCGCGTGCCATCAGCCGCGGCGTCTTTGCCGCGACGCCTGCCAAAGGCGACCTGTTTCCGGTCTGGTCGTCGCGCTGAATGCGCAACGCTGATTCGATGGGCCGTAATCAAGGTGGGCCGTGATCAGGTGGGGTCGGATTTTTCTTCCTCGAAGGTGACCGCGACATCCGAATTTGCCGACAGCCGCACTTTCTGACCCTCGATCTCGGCAACGAGACTGAGCGGAATGAAGTGATGATGGCCCCTATGAGCGCCCTCGCCGCTGTCACGCTTGGTCAGCTTGATTCTTTGTCCCTCAACTTTGTCGACGGTGCCGACATGGACGCCGTCGGCGCCGATCACTTCCATGTGTTGGCGAATCTTGGCTGCATCGGTCATGGTGGGGTCTCCATTTGAAGCTGCCGACAATAACAAATGACGGCACGATTGGATGCATCGGCGTTGCGTTTCAGACCGCACGACGTCTTGACAGCGTCGTGATAGTGATGAATCGACCTTGGCTGCCGGGAGTAACACCATGCGAATTCTTGTCCTGTTTGCCGTTTCCCTCCTTGCCCAGTTTACGACTTCGCTCGCCGCGCATGCCGGCGATGTCGCCGAGCTTGAAATCCTTGGCTTCACTGGGGATGGCGGCGCCTTCGCCTTCGAGGAGTATGGCGTCCAGGACGGATCGGGATTTCCCTATGCCAATCGCTATTATATCAACACGGCCGACGATAGTTTTCTCAAGGGCACACCGATCAGGGTGCGGCTTGACGACGAGAACGCAACGCTTGAGGCAGCGCGCCTTGCCGCCCAGCAGAAAGGCGAAGCCATTATAAAGCAGGCGGAATTGACGGCGAACCGCGGCATCACCGCCGGCTTCAATCCGGTGACCGAACTTTCGGCCGACCCGTTCCGCATGGTGGTCAACCCGCGGCCGATCTTCTCGCCGGTTGACGATGCGCTCGAGTTCCGGCTCGACGAGATCGGCATGAACGACACCGAAACCTGCCAGAGCCTGGGCGAGATCAACGGCTTTCGCCTGCTGCGCATCGAGGCGAAAGACGGCGGCAAGACCCAGCTTCTGCACGAGGACAAGTCGATCCCCAAAAGCAGAGGCTGCCCGAACGGCTATCGGATCGGCGCGGTGCAGACATTTTCCTTGCAAGGCCTCAGCGCCTACGCCGTGCTGATCGCGGTGCGCCAATACGGCTTCGAAGGGCCGGACTACCGCTGGATCGCGGTGACCGGCCGGCTGTGACGCCGTTCCCCGTCATACGCAACTGCGCCCTGGATCGCATCCGCAAGGCCCTGCCATCGCCAGGCGCAGCGCTTTGCGGCGCCTTGCTGTGGGCCGCAGCGATGGGCGCCAGCGGGCTTCTCAACCTGCTGCTGGACGACTGGGAGACCCCGGCAAAGATCCGCTTCGTCTCGTTGCTGTATGCGGCCGGCGGTGCGCTCGCCTTTCCGGTTGGCCTGTTCCTGGCACGGCTCGTCTCGCTCGGACGGCATTGGCAAGTCGCCTTGGCGGCCGCGTTTGTCTGTCTTCTCGTCGCGACGATCGGCTTCACCGGCGGGCTCTTTGCGCTGCACTACCGTTCCTACTATGCCCAGTGGCATGAACCCGCGCTGACCATCGCCTGGTCCATCCAGTTCGTGCACACTGTGGCGACGGCGTTCTATCAATTCGTCGTCCTGGGCATCCGGCTTTATTTTCCGCTCGGTTTCATAGCGCTCGCTCTCGCCAGCATCTGGTTTGCGCGGCAGCAGCGTTGAGCATTTTGTCAGCCTCTGTTAGGACGCGGTCGAACGCCCTCGCAAGTCAGGACTGACCGATGATCCCTCGCTACTCCCGGCCGGAAATGGTGGCCATCTGGTCGCCCGAAACCCGGTTCCGCATCTGGTTCGAGATCGAGGCCCACGCTTGCGACGCATTGGCCGAGCTCGGCGTGATCCCGAAGGAGGCCGCCAAGACCATCTGGGAAAAGGGCGGGGCGGCGAAGTTCGACGTCGAGGCCATCGATGAGATCGAGCGCGTCACCAAGCACGACGTCATCGCCTTCCTCACCCATCTCAGCGAATTCGTCGGGCCGGATGCCCGCTTCATCCATCAGGGCATGACCTCCTCGGACGTTCTCGACACCTGCTTTGCCGTGCAGCTCAGTCGCGCCAGCGACATCCTTTCGGCCGACATCGACGCGCTGCTGGCGGCGCTCAAGCGTCGCGCCTTCGAACACAAGAATACCGTCACCATCGGCCGCAGCCACGGTATCCATGCCGAGCCGACCACCTTCGGCGTCAAGCTGGCGCAGGCCTATGCCGAATTCTCGCGCTGCCGCGAGCGGCTGGTGCACGCGCGTGAAGACATTGCGACGTGCGCCATATCAGGTGCTGTCGGCACCTTCGCCAATATCGACCCCTATGTCGAAGAGCATGTGGCGAAGAAACTCGGATTGAAGCCGGAGCCGGTGTCGACGCAGGTGATCCCGCGCGACCGTCATGCGATGTTCTTCGCGACGCTGGGTGTCATCGCCTCGTCGATCGAACGGCTGGCAACGGAAATCCGCCATCTGCAGCGCACCGAGGTGCTGGAGGCGGAAGAGTATTTTTCGCCCGGACAGAAAGGCTCGTCGGCGATGCCGCACAAGCGCAACCCCGTGCTGACCGAAAACCTCACCGGGCTTGCCCGCATGGTGCGTTCCTTCGCGCTGCCGGCGATGGAGAACGTGGCGCTCTGGCACGAGCGCGACATTTCGCATTCGTCGGTCGAGCGCATGATCGGCCCGGATGCGACGGTGACGCTCGATTTCGCGCTGTCGCGGCTGACCAGTGTCATCGACAGATTGCTCGTCTATCCCGACAACATGCTGAAGAACATGAACAAGTTCCGCGGCCTCGTGCATTCGCAGCGCGTGCTGCTGGCGCTGACCCAGGCGGGCGTCAGCCGTGAGGATGCCTACCGGCTGGTGCAGCGCAACGCCATGAAAGTATGGGAGCAAGGCGCTGATTTCCTTGAAGAACTTCTCGCCGACAAGGAGGTCACCGCAGTCTTGCCCGAAGCCGACATTCGTGAAAAATTCGACCTTGGCTATCATACCAAGCATGTCGACACGATCTTCAAGCGGGTGTTCGGAGAAGCGTGATGATTTCGGCGGCTGGAGAATTCGATTTTCTCGCCCTGCCGGGGCGCGGTAATTCCGGGCCAGATCACTGGATGTCGCATTGGTGCCGGGCACTCCCCAATTCGAGCCGCGTGCTGCAGGCCGAATGGGACAGGCCGAGCCCCGAGGACTGGATTGGCCGGGTGGACGCCGCGATTGCCGCAGCACCTCGGCGCGTGGTGCTGCTTGCACACTCGCTGGCGGTGGCGACGGCGGTGAAATGGGCAGCCGGCGCCAGCGAAAGCCAGCTCAACAAGGTTGCGGGCGCGTTGCTGGTTGCCGCAACCAATGTCGAGGACCCTGATCCGTCCTTCGACCTTGTTCGTCCCTTTGCGCCGATGCCGTTGAAACGCTTGCCTTTTCCGACCCTGGTGGTGGCCAGCCGCACCGATCCGCGCGTCACCTTCGACCAGGCGACGGCCTTCGCCGCGGCCTGGGGCGCGGATCTCGCCGATGCCGGCGATCTCGGCCATATGGGAAACGAAACCCGCCTCGGCCTTTGGCCGGCGGGCCTGCTCATGCTCGGTCGCTTGTTGGAAAAAGCCCGGCTCTAACAGGCTTCCAAAACGCTCAAGCCTTGCCGGGAACGGTCCTGATCACCGTGCCCCATGGGTCCTCACGGGCCGTTGCATCAGCCACATTGTCTGAACGCATTTCCACCCAGGCTAGACCGGACCGAGAAGGATCGCGTCGGCCGGCACCGGCACTCTGCCACGCATTGGCGCCGATATGGTGGTGGTAGCCGCCTGACGACAAGAACACCGCCGCGCTGCCATATTTCGCCACTGTGTCAAAGCCGAATTCCTGATGCCACCAGGCTTCGGCGTCTTCCGGCCTGCCGACGCGCAGATGGACATGTCCGATGATGCTGTTGTCCGGCGCACCCTGCCAGCCGGCATCGCCGGCCGGCACTTCGGCAACGACAGAGGAGATGTTCAGCCGTTCGGTCGCCATCGCTATCTTGTCGCCATTCCATTTCCAGTCCTCACGGCGGCGGTCGGCATAGATCTCGATGCCATTGCCTTCAGGGTCGGTCAGGTAAAGCGCCTCGCTGACCAGATGGTCGGAAGCGCCCTCGATGCCGATCTTGTTGGCGATGGCGTGGTTGATCCAACGGCCGAGATCGGCCCGGCTGGGCAGCAGGAAGGCAGTGTGGAAGAGGCCGGCACTGCGCGGATCGTCGGGCTTCGCCACTGCATCCGCCTCGATGTCGAGCAAGGGACGATTGGCAGCGCCCAGCGTAATCGTGCCGCCTGCGCGGCTCAGCTCCTGCAGGCCGACGACGTTGCGATAATAGGCAGCGAGATTTTCGGCATCGCGCGCCCGCAACCCGACGCGGGCAACGCTGACCGGGGTCGTGGCGGCAAAAGGCAGTTCGCTCATCAAACTCTCCGTTTGGGCGGCCGTCGACGAGATTCCCAAAGCCAGGAGCCCGGCGCCACCTACCATTGTACGTCGTGTCAGTTCCAAAATCCTGGTTCTCATTTACACGGCTGTTTCTTTCTCGACGACAGATCGTCGATCGCGATCGTTCACACAAGATGGCAAGAAGCGAACATGGTGTTCACCATTTTGATCGCCAGGCCGGCTCGACACGGTTGCGCGAAGCAACGGTGCTCGCTACATGCGCGCCATGAAAGTCAGAGATGCAGATATTCTCATCGTGCCGGGGTATACCAATTCCGGTCCCGACCATTGGCAGAGCCGCTGGCAATCGAAATTGTCGACGGCACGCCGCGTCGAGCAGGCAGAATGGTCGAAGCCGGTGCGCCAGGACTGGACGGCGAGCGTGGCGAAGGCGGTTAACGAGGCCGAGCGGCCGGTCGTCATCGTCGCGCATTCGCTTGGGGTCGCGGCCGCAATCCAGGCAATGCCGCAGTTCCAGCGCCCGGTCGCCGGAGCCTTCTTCGTGGCGCCGCCCGACGTCGCCAATCCCAAGATAAAACCCAGGCACTTGATGACCTTCGGCCCCTATCCGCGCGAGCCACTGGCATTCCCTTCGGTGGTGATCGCCAGCCGCAACGACCCGTTCTGCGCGTTCGGCGTCGCCGAGGACATTGCCGGCGCCTGGGGCTCGCTGTTCATCGACGCCGGCGATGCCGGACATCTCAATGCGGATTCCGGTTTCGGGCCGTGGCCCGAAGGATCGATGACTTTTGCGAAATTCCTGACGGATCTTTAGGACCCGATCGAGTCCTTGACGCTCTTCAGCAGGGTCTTTGCCCCCAGACCGATCAGCGCATGCTCGGAGCCCATGGCCAGCAGCCGATAGCCCATCGATACCACGCGGCCGGCGATGGCCGGCTCGACGACGTAGATCGCGGCATGCTTGCCGGCCTTGCGTGTCCGCTCGGCGATCGAGGCGACGGTTTCCATCATGCTTTCGAGCGTCGAGTTGACGGTGGCGCCGTTCGACCAGGCAATCGAGAAATCCGATGGGCCGAGGAAGATGCCGTCGATACCCGGCGTGTCGAGGATGCCGTCGAGCGCATCGAGGGCGGCGCGCGTCTCGACCATAGCGAAAGCCATGGTGCGCTCGTTGCTGTCGCGCAGCCAGTCGGCATAATCGCCCTTGCCATGGCGCGGAAAGGCATAAGTCGGACCCCAGGAGCGCTCGCCGAGCGGCGGGTACTTCATGGCGGCGGCAAACAGCCTGGCGTCCGCCACAGAATTCACCATCGGCGCAATCACCGCCTCAGCGCCGAAATCGAGCGCGCGGCTGGCCATGTCGAAGCGGCCGACCGGAATGCGCACCAGCGCCGGTTTGTTGGCGGCCAGCACCGGCCCAAGGCCGCGCAGCACACTGTCCTCGTGATGCCCGCCATGCTGCATGTCGAGCGTGACGGCATCGAAACCCTGTCGGGCAAGAATCTCGACCGTAAGGGCATCAGGCACGCCGGACCATGCGGTGCACAACGTTTCATCGGCCGCAAGGCGTGACTTCAGGGACATAGGCGGTTTCCTCTTTGGTTGCAGCAATTCAGCCGGAAATGGCTGCAAAGGCAAAGAAAAACCGCCCGGTCTACCCGGGCGGTCGATTGGTCCAGCAGGTCGATTTGGCTCAGAGAGAGATCAGGTGTTCTTGATCTGTTCAATCGCCTGCGCCATCAGATCGTCCATGGTGCGGCGAATCTGGTGGTCCGACTGGTCGACCCCGGCTTCGTCGAAATCCTTGCGTATCTTGCGGAAAACGTCGTGATCGCCAGCTTCCTCGATGTCGGCGACCACGACCTGCTTGGCATAGGCTTCGGCATCGGGTCCGGACTTGCCCAACTTTTCGGCGGCCCACAGGCCGAGCGCCTTGTTGCGGCGCGCCGAAGCCTTGAACCGGAGCTCCTCGTCGAATGCGAATTTGCGCTCGAAACCCTCTTCGCGGTCTTTCATATCGATCATGGCATCCCTCCGGTCAAATCCGATTCGCTGGCGGTTGAATATGTGTTGCCGAAGCACAAACCAAAAGGCCGCGGGCCGGTCAATATGCTACATCACTTGCTGCGCTGCGGCATTTCATTCCGGAAAGCGGTTGATTGAAAGGATTTGCCGATTGAGCAAACAGTGCGATTGGGATAGACACCGGCATTGAACCCCTACCGTTGCCGCACTAATTTAGGCATACGGACAGGAACTGGTCGTTTGCCGCCTGCCCGGAAATCCAGAGAAAAATCAGATGAAAAATCGCCGCCGCATTTATGAAGGCAAGGCCAAGATCCTCTATGAGGGACCTGAGCCGGGAACGCTGATCCAGTTCTTCAAGGATGACGCGACCGCTTTCAACAAGAAGAAGCACGAAATCGTCGATGGCAAGGGCGTGCTCAACAACCGCATTTCCGAGCATATCTTCAACCATCTCAACCGGATGGGCATTCCGACCCACTTCATCCGCCGGCTCAACATGCGCGAGCAGCTGATCAAGGAAGTCGAGATCATTCCGCTCGAGGTGGTCGTCCGCAACGTCGCCGCCGGTTCGCTGGCCAAGCGTCTCGGCATCGAGGAAGGCACGGTGCTGCCGCGCTCGATCATCGAATTCTATTACAAGGCCGACGCGCTCGACGATCCGATGGTGTCTGAAGAGCACATCACCGCTTTCGGTTGGGCGAGTCCTCAGGAGATCGACGACGTCATGGCGCTGGCCATCCGCGTCAACGACTTCCTCTCCGGCTTGTTCATGGGCGTCGGCATCCAGCTCGTCGACTTCAAGATCGAGTGCGGCCGCCTGTTCGAAGGCGACATGATGCGCATCGTCGTTGCTGACGAGATCTCGCCGGACTCGTGCCGTCTGTGGGACGTGGCGACGCAGGACAAGCTCGACAAGGATCGTTTCCGCCGCGACATGGGCGGATTGGTCGAAGCCTATCAGGAAGTCGCCCGCCGCCTCGGCATCATGAACGAGAACGAGCCGCCGCGTCCCGCCGGACCAGTGCTCGTCGCCTCGACCGATGGCGTCAAAGGCAAGCCGCACTGAGATTTTTGCCGCTCAACACTTTGAACAGGAGCATGTCCAGCGTGATCAAGGCCCGCATTACCGTCACTCTCAAGAACGGCGTGCTCGACCCGCAAGGCAAGGCGATCGAACATGCGCTGTCCGGGATGGGCTTTGACGGCGTCGGCCATGTGCGGCAGGGCAAGGTTTTCGATGTCGAGCTTGCTGAGAGCGACAGGGCCAAGGCCGAAGCCGATCTCAAAGCGATGTGCGACAAGCTTCTGGCGAATACGGTGATTGAGAACTATAGTGTGGCCATTACCTGAGGTTGTGCAGGAGGGCAGATGGCCGAGATTGATGGAAGCTTGATATTTGAAGTCCTCAAGTCCATTCAGTCGCGGCTGGACAGGATGGATTTGACGCTCGGGGAGGTAAAGTCCGAGCTTGGCTCTATCCGCGGCCATCTCATTGCCACCGAGGGTGACGTGAAGAACATCTACGGCGTGCTGGCTCGCCAGGACGAGCGCCTGGAACATATCGAACGCCGCTTAGACCTGCGTGAACTTGCCGAAGCCCAGAGGCCTTACGAACCGAAATGAAATCAGCCGTCGTCCTCCTGCCAGGCCTCAACCGTGACCGCGACATGATCGCGGCGCTGACCAAGATTTCGGGAATGCCACCGGTCACGGTCTGGCAGACCGACACCGAAATCCCCGATGTCGACCTGATCACCATCCCTGGCGGCTTCTCCTTCGGCGACTATCTGCGCTGCGGCGCCATTGCCGCGCGCATGCCTGTGATGCGGGCGGTGGCTGAAAAAGCAGCCAAGGGCGTCATGGTCATCGGCGTCTGCAACGGCTTCCAGATCCTGGTCGAGGCCGGCCTTTTGCCGGGCGCCTTGATGCGCAACGCGTCGCTGAAATTCGTCTGCCGGCAAGTCAAGCTGCAGATCGCCAACGCCAACACCATGTTCACCCGCCGCTATCAGCCGGGCCAGATCATCCGCTCGCCGGTGGCGCATCACGACGGCAATTATTTTGCCGACGACGAGACGCTTCGCAGGCTCGAAGGCGAAGGCCAGGTCGTTTTTCGCTATGCCGAAGGCACCAATCCCAACGGCTCGATCAACGACATTGCCGGCATCATCAACGGCCAGGGCAATGTGCTCGGCCTGATGCCGCATCCCGAGAACCTGATCGAAGCGGCACATGGCGGCAGCGACGGCCGGGCACTGTTCGAAAGTGCCCTCGGCATCGCCGCTTGATATCTCCAGCATTCATCCTTTTCCCGAACTCGAAATAGGGCGGCCGCATGAGCCTGAGACAGACGATCGCCCGCCTCGCTCTCGTCGCCACCGCCGGCCTTGTGCTCGCCTCCTGCCAATCGAAGCCGAAGAACGCGCCGGCACCTTCGGGCAAGAGCGCGTCGCTGCTTGCCATGGAACAGGTGGCGATCGCCGCCCACAAATGCTGGATCGCCAACAAGGATCCTGCCTTCAAGCCCTATCAGATGGCCAACGAGCTGAATTCGTTCACCGGCACGCCGCGCTTCCTGCTAGTCCCGGTCAAACACTATGGCGGAAAGCCGTTGCTGGTCGTGCAGGCGCAAGGCAATTCACGCCGCATCGACGTCTACGGTCCGCTGATGGACGAGCCGCTCGGTGCACGCATCGGCTCGGACATCGCGCGCTGGCAGACAGGCAACCCGGCCTGCGGTACGGCGGCGTAGCGTCATGGCCCGCTTGCTGCAGATAGCGGGTCTGGTCATAGGTCTGGCCGGGCTTGTCCTGCAAATCTGCATAACCGTTCCGGCGTCGATGGAAGCCGGCCGCAGTTTTGTTGGCTCGCTGGTCTTCTATTTCAGCTTCTTCACCATCCTGACCAATATCGGCGCCGTGCTCGTGCATGTTTCGCTGCTGTCACCCGGTGGCTACGCCTGGTTCCCAGCCTTTGCCGGGCCGCGGACACGGGCCGGCGTAGCGGTTGCCATAACGCTGGTCTTCATCGTCTATGCCACGGTCCTGGCGCAGCTTTGGCAGCCGCAGGGCCTGTTCCTGCTCTGCGATGTCCTGCTGCACTATGTGACGCCGGTGCTGTTCGTGCTGTGGTGGCTTGTGGCAGGCGCCGATGGCTCGACGCGGTGGCGCGACATCTCCTGGTGGATGATCTATCCGGTCGCCTATTTGGCCTATGCACTGACGCGGGCGCCGATATCGGGCGAAGTGCCCTACCCGTTCCTCGATGTCGCCAAGAACGGCGCGGCCAGCGTCGCCGTCTCGGCGCTCGGCATCACCGGGCTTTTTCTCGCGCTGTGCGTAGTCGCCGTGCTTGCCGATCACGGCATCTCGCGGATGAGGAGCCCTGGCGTCCATCAAGGTACGAAAACGGCTTCCTGAGACCTTCTTTTCAGTCCCAGAACGGCCGCAGACCCTCACGGTGGGCATCGCAGCGCGAGACGCCGATATCCTTGAGCTGATCGTCGGTCATCTCCAGCAATATCAGCCGGCTGCGCCGGCGATCGACCATGGTGTCGATCCACTTGAAGAGCGACCTGACCACGCGGACGAGACGATTGACATAGGTCCTCCGACCTGATGGCCGCGCAGTCCGTAACTCAGCTTCCGCATAGCGAATTGTGCCGATTGTATCCATTGCTTTTCCGCCAATATCTGCGATTGTACCCTTTTTGCCAGATGCTTCATATGTATTGACTCATATTTCGGCGCAATATAGAAAATTGTTACCATGACAAGTTGGCTTCCAGATCTCACCACAGGCCCCGGCCCGCTCTATCAGCGGTTGGCGGATTCCATTGAAACGGACATTGATCGGGGCGTGATCGATGCAGGGACAAAACTGCCGCCGCAACGGGATCTGGCATACGA
>NZ_RZTA01000162.1:0-10790 GCF_004023115.1 Mesorhizobium sp. M6A.T.Cr.TU.017.01.1.1 | reverse complement strand
GGGCGTCTGTTATCTCATCCCGCCGCTGGTGCTGTTCGTGCCGGTCAATCTGCTGGACTGGCAAGCCCTTTCAAGGCGTTGGTGCATGCTTGCATACAACTGGACCTGCTTCGCCTTCTTCGTGCTGAGCGCGGCCGGTTTGTCGGGGCTGACGGTGACGGTCTTGAAGCACGTCTTCGGTCGCAGCCGGCCAGTCTTGGACATGGGGTTATTCTCGTTCCGCCCATTTGAGTTCGACCCGTATTTCGCCAGTTTTCCGTCCGGCCATGCAACGAATATGGGCATGCTTGCGGCCGTGGTGATCCTTCTTTCCCCGGCATGGGGGAAATACGTTGTTTTGCCCATCACCGTCTGGGTAGCGGCGACGCGGATTGCGGTCGGTGCACACTATCCGAGCGATACGATAGCGGGCTTCGGCCTCGGCATGGCTTGCACCGTCGTTACGGCGCTGGTCTTTGCTCGGCTCGGCTTCATCTTCCGCCAAACCGCGGCGGGACTGCCGATCCGCAAGAAGACGTTCAGGCTCAGCGCGGCGTGGCGCAAGCCGGCCGGGTCGACACCGACGCCTGTCCTGGCAGCAGCCAATCCCTGACGGATACTACTTGCTATCCAGCCCGCCGTAGGATCGTACCAGCCGGACCATGTCGGGCGAGTTCGGGCTCTCGCTCTCGAGCCCTTCGGAAACACCGCTACGGTCGGCGATCGGCCGGTTCTGGCTGACCTTCCACTTGCCTTGGATGTCAGTGATCTCGATTTCCAGCCCGACAATGCCCTTGATCTGCGACTGGATGAAGGTGGTTGGCGCGTCGGTCACCGCCCAAGGTGCTTCGCGAGCGCCTTCCTGTGACACCGTCAAATCGGAAATCTGCTGGGCCAGCCAGTCCTGGTCCTCGATCACCGTTACGATGCCGCGCACCTGGACAACGGCGTAGTTCCAGGTCGGCACGACCTTGCCGGTCTCGCGCTTGGTTTCATACCAGGACGGCGTCACATAGGCGTCTGTGCCCTGGAAGACGACCAGCACCGGCGATGCCGGGCTGTCGGCCAGCAGCCGCCATTGCGGATTGGCTCTCGCCAGATGCGCGCGCAACCTGCCGTTCGGCGGCACATCGGCGTCGAGCAGGAACGGGATCGCGTTGGCGACCGGCCCCTCGGCTCCATTTGAGATCAGCAGGCCAAGCGGATGCGCCCGGATCAGCCCGTGCAGCACGTCCTGCCGCGTTTCCTGGAAATGAGGGGGCTGGTACATCGCTGTTATCTCAGCCGTTTCGGCCGCGGGTCGGACAATTCGCCGGCCAGCCGGCGATCGAGATAGTCCGCGCATTCCTGGAGCAGGAGGTCCGCATCGTTGGAGAAGAAATGGTTGGCGCCGGGCAAGGTCTTCTGGGTGATGGTGATGCCCTTTTGCGTGTGCAATTTGTCGACCAGTCCTTGCACGTCCTTTGGCGGCGCCACCTTGTCGGCGTCGCCATGGATGATGAGGCCAGACGACGGGCAGGGCGCCAGGAACGAGAAATCATAGGTGTTGGGCTGCGGCGCGATTGAGATGAAGCCTTCGATCTCCGGCCGGCGCATCAGAAGCTGCATGCCGATCCACGAGCCGAACGAATAGCCGGCGACCCAGCAACTCTTGGAATCCGGGTGCAGCGACTGCACCCAGTCAAGTGCCGCGGCCGCATCCGACAATTCGCCGGTGCCATGGTCGAATTCGCCCTGGCTGCGGCCAATGCCGCGAAAATTGAAGCGAAGCGTGGTGAAATCCCGCTTCTGGAACATGTAGAAGAGGTCGTAGACGATCTTGTTGTTCATCGTGCCGCCGAACTGGGGGTGCGGATGCAGGACGATGGCAATCGGCGCGCTCTTTTCCTTGGAAGGCTGGTAGCGACCCTCCAGGCGGCCGGCCGGACCGGTAAAAATGACCTCAGGCATAAAATACTCCACATGGCATAAGAATGCGCGGCGCCCGGAACAACTCTTCCTCTGGCCTTGACGCAGGGCGAGCGTCTTCTTAGAAGCTAGTTTAGAATTGTTCAAAACTGGGTGGCCAAAAAAATCGTGGCTCGGCCACCCGCGCCGCAAGTCGCGTAAATAGGACGGCTTGCCTTGCAATTTCAAGGAAATAACGCGCTATCCTCGCGGAATGGCTCTTGAAGGGACCAATCGAAACGAAAATGACCGGAAGACGCGCCTATCTCGACTATAATGCCAGTGCGCCGCTGCTTGCCGCGGCGCGTGCGGCAATGATTGCCGCCCTCGATGCCGCCGCCAACCCGTCTTCGGTCCATGCCGAGGGGCGCGCCGCACGGCGGCTGATCGAGAATGCGAGGCGCGATGTGGCAGCACTGGTCAACGCCAGGGCCGAGCATGTCGTGTTCACCTCCGGTGCGACGGAAGCCGCCTCGACGTTGCTGACGCCGGATTGGCAGATGGGGCGCGGCACTATCCGCATGAGCCGGCTCTACGTCTGCGAGGCCGACCATCCTTGCGTGCTGAATGGCGGGCGTTTTCCAGCAGCCCAGGTGACGCGGATCGGCGTCGAGGGCAACGGCATAATCAAGCTGGACGCGTTGGCGGCGGCACTCGCCGCGCACGACAAGGTAGACGGCCTGCCGCTGGTGGCGATCCATGCCGCCAACAACGAGACCGGCGTCATCCAGCCCGTCGACCGCATCGCCGAAATCGTCAAGGCGGCGGGCGGCATCCTGGTCGTCGACGCCGTGCAGGCGGCCGGTCGCATTCCGCTCGATATGTCAGCGGGTTACGCCGATTACTTGATTCTGTCTTCGCACAAGATCGGCGGTCCCAAGGGCGTTGGCGCCGTCGTCGCCGCCTCGGACCTGATGATGCCGAGGCCCTTGGTTACCGGCGGCGGCCAGGAAAAGGGTCATCGCGGCGGCACCGAAAACCCGGCCGCGATCGCTGGTTTTGGCGCGGCGGCGCGGGAAGCCATGATCGGATTGAAGAGCATCGACGCCGTCGCTCGCCATCGCGACGAGATCGAGGCCATCGTAAAAACGCTGGTGCCGGATGCGGAAATCTTCGGAACCGGCGCGCCGAGGCTTGCCAATACGACATTCTTCGCTATTGCGGGCATCAAGGCCGAGACGGCGCAGATCGCCTTCGACCTGGCCGGCGTGGCGCTGTCGGCCGGGTCGGCCTGTTCGTCGGGCAAAGTCGGCCCGAGCCATGTTCTGAAGGCCATGGGGCACAGTGACAGCCTTGGCGCTTTGCGCGTGTCCATCGGCCACGCAACGAGCGCCGAGGACATCGAACTGTTCCGTGCCGCGCTGGCAGATATTGCCTCGCGCCGCGGGGGCAGGGAAAAAGCCGCCTGAGTGCGGCAGAATGATGCAGGCCTTCCGGCCTGGTAGAGCCGTGCGTTTCATGGTGGCCGGGTGAATTTCCGGCAGGGACGCACTATATGGAACTTACGCCGCTTAGGGGGTGCCCTCGGGGTACTCGTTTCGCGGTGCCATAGTTTGAAAACTGCCGGGCCTTGACCCCGGCGTGGATGGAGAACGCATATGCCTGCTGTGCAGGACACGATCGATCGGGTCCGAAAGATCGACGTCGACCAGTATAAATACGGATTCCAGACCGAAATCGCGATGGACAAGGCCCCAAAGGGCCTGAGCGAAGATATTATCCGCTTCATTTCGGCGAAGAAGGACGAGCCGTCCTGGATGCTGGAATGGCGTCTGGAAGCCTATCGGCGCTGGGTGACGCTGGACGAGCCGAAGTGGGCGCGCGTCCATTATCCGAAGATCGATTTCCAGGACCTCTACTACTATGCGGCGCCCAAGAGCACGCCGGGACCGACCTCGCTGAGCGACGTCGATCCCGAACTGTTGAGGGTCTATGAAAAGCTCGGTATCCCGCTGAAGGAACAGGAAATCCTCGCCGGCGTGCAGAAAACCGATGTGTCGGAATTCGAGGAAGCCAGCGACAATGTCTACAAGTCTGGTCGCGTCGCCGTCGATGCCGTGTTCGATTCGGTTTCCGTCGTCACCACCTTCAAGAAGGAGCTGGCACAGGCCGGCGTCATCTTCTGCTCGATCTCGGAAGCGATCCGCGAGCATCCGGAGTTGGTGAAGAAATACCTCGGTTCGGTCGTGCCGACCTCCGACAATTTCTACGCGACGCTGAATTCGGCGGTATTCACCGACGGCTCGTTCGTCTTCGTGCCCAAGGGCGTGCGATGCCCGATGGAACTGTCGACATATTTCCGCATGAACGAGAAGAACACCGGCCAGTTCGAGCGCACGCTGATCATCGCCGAGGAGGGGGCATACGTCTCCTATCTCGAAGGCTGCACGGCGCCGCAGCGCGACGAGAACCAGCTTCACGCCGCCGTGGTCGAACTGATCGCGCTCGACGATGCCGAGATCAAATACTCGACGGTGCAGAACTGGTACCCCGGCGATGCCGAGGGCAAGGGCGGCATCTACAATTTCGTCACCAAGCGTGGCGACTGCCGTGGCGATCGCTCGAAGATTTCGTGGACGCAGGTCGAGACCGGCTCGGCGATCACCTGGAAATATCCGAGTTGCATCCTGCGCGGCGACGATTCCAGCGGCGAGTTCTATTCGATCGCCGTGTCGAACGGCTACCAGCAGGTCGATAGCGGCACCAAGATGATCCATCTCGGTAAGAACACGTCGAGCCGCATCATCTCCAAGGGCATCGCCGCCGGCTTCTCGCAGAACACCTATCGCGGCCAGGTCTCGGCGCACCGTAAGGCGACCAACGCCCGCAACTTCACCAACTGTGACTCGCTGCTGATCGGCGACCAGTGCGGCGCGCATACCGTGCCCTACATGGAAGCCAAGAACGCGTCGGCGCAGTTCGAGCATGAGGCGACCACCTCGAAGATTTCCGAGGACCAGAAATTCTACGTCATGCAGCGCGGCATTCCGGAAGAAGAGGCGATCGCGCTGATCGTCAACGGCTTCGTCAAGGACGTCATCCAGCAACTGCCGATGGAGTTCGCGGTCGAGGCGCAGAAGCTGATTGGGATTAGCTTAGAGGGCTCGGTCGGCTGACCGGATAAAAATTTTCAGGAAAAGAAAAAATGCTTGAGATCAGAAACCTGCATGCCCGCATCGTCGATGACGGCACCGAGATCATCCGCGGCTTGAACCTGACGGTGAAAGCCGGTGAGGTCGCCGCCATTATGGGCCCTAACGGCTCAGGAAAATCGACGCTGTCCTACATCCTCGCCGGTCGCGAGGATTATGAAGTGACCGAAGGCGAAATCCTCTACAACGGCCAGTCGATCCTCGAAATGGACCCGGCCGAGCGTGCCACCGCAGGCATCTTCCTCGCCTTTCAGTATCCGATGGAGATACCGGGCGTGGCGACGATGGAATTCCTGAAAGTGGCGATGAACGAGCAGCGCAAGGCGCGCGGCGAGGAGCCGCTGAAGATCCCGGAATTCCTGAAGCGCGTGAAGGACGCGGCCGCCTTGCTCGACATGGACATGGCAATGCTGAAACGGCCGCTCAATGTCGGCTTTTCCGGCGGCGAGAAGAAGCGCGCCGAGATCCTGCAGATGAAGCTTCTGGAGCCAAAACTGTGCGTGCTCGACGAGACTGATTCCGGCCTCGACATCGATGCGCTGAAGATCGTCTCGGAAGGCGTCAATGCGTTGCGCGCGCCAGACCGCGCCATCGTCATCATCACCCACTACCAGCGCCTGCTTCAGTACATCGTGCCGGATAGTGTGCACGTGCTCTACAGAGGCCAGGTGGTCAAGTCCGGCGACAAGTCGCTGGCGCTCGACCTCGAAGCCAATGGCTATGCCGGCGTGATCGGCCAAGCCGCGTGAGATGCCAGAAGGCCCAGAAGGCAAGCCAAACAAGGCGAAACTGATGAATATACACACGACACCCCAGCGAACGCCGGCCGAAACAGCGCTGATCGACGCCTTCAGCGACCGGCTGTCGCTGCTGCCCGGCGACGGCACGGTGATGCTGAAGCGTGACGATGCCATCGAGGCGATCAAGAGCGGACTGCCGACGCGGCGCATCGAATCCTGGCATTACACCGACCTGCGCCGTCTGCTGAATGCAGTGCCGGACTTCGATCCGGCAGCCGCCGCGAAAGCCATTGCGCCGATCGTTGAGGGCTCCGTCATTTTGCCGGTGCTGAACGGCGTGTCGAGCGCGAAAGTGCCTGTCATCGACGGCGTTATCGTCCAGCGCCTGTCGGAGAAATTAACCGACGGCAGCATCGCACCTGGGCTCGATCCCTACGGCACCGACGATGCCATCGGCGCACTGAACACAGCCTTTGTCGCCGACGGCTATTTTGTCGACATCGCCGATGGCGCCGAACTGGACAAGCCAGTCGAGTTGCAGAACCTGCAGGCCGGCGGCCAGACGCATGTGCGCCTGGCCGTCCGCGTCGGTGCCGGCGCCAAGGCTGTCATCGTCGAGCGCCAGACGGGCGAGGGCGCCGCACTGGTCAGTTCGGTCAGCCAGCTTCTGCTTGACGAGGGCGCCGACGTGACGTGGCTGATCGTGCAGGAGCAGCCGGATACGGCCACGCATCTTGCCCAGTTCAAGGCGCATCTTGGCAAGAATTCCAAACTGACGCTGTTCGTGATGAATGCCGGCGGCAAGCTGGTGCGTCAGGAGATCGTGGTCAAGACGACAGGCGAAGGCGCCGATTTCACGCTGCGCGGCATCAACCTGCTTGCCGGCGACACCCATACGGACGTGACCATGGTGCTCGACCATGCCGTGCCGCACACGGCTTCCACGGAAGTGATCCGCAACGTGGTAACGGGAAGAGCGCGCGGCGTCTTCCAGGGGCGCATCAACGTCCACCAATATGCGCAGAAGACCAACGCCAAGATGGCCTGCAACACGCTGCTTCTGTCGGACGACGGCGAGTTCTCGACCAAGCCGGAGCTCGAGATCTTCGCCGACGACGTCGTCTGCGGCCATGGCGCGACCGTCACCGAGATCGACCACAGCCATCTGTTCTACCTGATGGCGCGCGGTGTCGACGAGAAGTCGGCCCGTGGCCTGTTGGTGAAGGCGTTCGTCGCCGAGGTGATCGAGGAACTGGACGACGAGGCGATTGTCGAGGCGCTGGAAACGAGGCTCGACGGCTGGTTCGCGACGCACGGGTGAAGTGGGTGAGGGGTGCTGGACGGAATGAGGCGATGCCTCGAGAGAGCTTGTGATGGACCAGAAAGTCGAAAACATCCCCTACGACGTCGAGGCGATCCGCCGCGACTTCCCGATCCTGTCGCGGGAAGTCTACGGCAAACCGCTGGTCTATCTCGACAATGGCGCTTCGGCACAGAAGCCGCAGATCGTGCTCGACACCATCCAGCACGCTTATTCCCAGGAATACGCCAACGTCCATCGCGGGCTGCATTTCCTGTCGAATGCCGCGACCGATGCCTATGAAAAAGCGCGCGAGACGGTTCGCCGTTTCCTCAATGCACCAAGCACCGACAACATCGTCTTCACTTCCAACACGACCGCGGCGATCAACACTGTTGCTTATGGTTATGGCATGCCCAACCTCGGCGAGGGCGACGAAATAGTCCTTTCGATCATGGAGCACCATTCCAACATCGTGCCGTGGCATTTCATCCGCGAGCGGCAGGGTGCCAAGCTTGTCTGGGTGCCGGTCGACGATCTCGGCGTCTTCCACATCGAAGAGTTCGAGAAGCAGCTGACCGATCGCACCAAGCTCGTCGCCATCACGCACATGTCGAACGCACTGGGCACGGTGACGCCGATCAAGGAGATCGTCCGCATCGCGCACGCGCGCGGCATTCCGGTGCTGGTCGACGGCAGCCAGAGCGCCGTGCATATGCCGATCGACGTGCAGGATCTCGACTGCGATTTCTTCGTCTTCACCGGCCACAAGGTCTACGGGCCCTCGGGCATCGGCGTGCTGTATGGCAAGAAGGACATGCTGGAACGCATGCGCCCATTCATGGGCGGCGGCGAGATGATCGAGGAGGTGACGCAAGACATCGTCACCTACAACGATCCGCCGCACCGCTTCGAGGCCGGCACGCCGCCGATCGTGCAGGCGATCGGGCTGGGCGCTGCGCTGGAATACATGGAAAAGATCGGCCGCGAGCGCATTGCCGCGCACGAGGCCGATTTGAAGGATTATGCCCATCAGCGGCTACGGGCCATCAATTCGCTGCGCATCTTCGGCGATGCGCCCGATAAGGGCGCCATCATCTCCTTCGAGCTTCAGGGCATTCATGCCCACGACGTGTCGATGGTGATCGATCGCCAGGGCGTTGCTGTCCGCGCCGGCACCCATTGCGCCCAGCCGCTGTTGAAACGTTTCGGCGTAACCTCCACATGCAGGGCATCGTTCGGCATGTATAATACCAGGGCCGAAGTCGACGCTTTGGCCGATGCACTCGAAAAAGCGCGAAAATTCTTCGGATGACGATCATGGATGATGCAGGCCGCACCGCTGAGACCACTTCGGAAACGACTGCCAACGGTCTGGTTTCCGCCTCGGCCATTCCCGCCGACGAATTGGCGCGGCTGACCGACGACATCGTCTCGGCGCTGAAGACAGTCTACGATCCGGAAATCCCGGCCGACATCTACGAGCTTGGCCTGATCTACAAGATCGACATCGAGGACGACCGCTCGGTCAAAATCGACATGACGCTGACCGCACCGGGCTGCCCGGTGGCCGGCGAAATGCCTGGCTGGGTGGAAAATGCCGTCGGCGCCGTCGAAGGCGTGTCTGGTGTCGACGTCAACATGACCTTCGATCCGCCCTGGTCGCCCGACCGCATGTCGGAAGAGGCGCAGGTGGCGGTGGGCTGGTATTAATGGGCGTACTTGCGCCGGGCAGAAAATTTCACCATTTTAGGTGAGGAATCATTCGGCAGGCCTTGAACCTGCACGCAATGGAGAAAGAAAAAGATGGGACGCTTCGCCGTCATCACGATGACCGAAAAGGCTGCCGACCGGGTGCGCGAGATCGTCGCGACCCGTGAGAATGCGCATGGCATTCGCCTTGGCATCAAGAAGGGCGGCTGCGCCGGCATGGAATATACGGTCGACCTGGTGACCGAGCCCAATACCAAGGACGATCATATCGAGCGCGATGGCGCCCACGTCTATGTCGCGCCGGAGGCGGCGCTTTTCCTGTTTGGCACCGAAATGGATTTCGAGCAGACGACGCTGCGCACCGGCTTCACCTTCCGCAACCCGAACCAGAGCTCGGCCTGCGGCTGCGGCGAATCGGTTGAACTCAAGCCGGCCGATCTGAAGGCACTGGCCGAGGCACGCGCTTCGGCCTGATCGGGCTCCTCACTCCACCCACATTTTTGTTCGTTTGTGCCAGTCGGCGATCGACTCTTCCGGGTAGACGTCGAACACCTTGTCGCCCTTGCCGACGTCAGGTTCGACCCAGTTCGCCTTGTATTTCAGCATGAGATGCACCTTTCCAGGTGGTTTCGGCAGGTCTGTGTCGATCGCCGAGGCGAAGGGATGAACCAGTTCCGGCCAGGTCGGATCGTAGAGCCACAGTGCCGATCCGCATTTCCGGCAGAAATTCCGCTCGCCTGACGAGATTTCGCATTGCGGATGCTCGTCGTCCTCGATCTCGGCTTGATAGACACCGAGATTGCGCTTGCCCTTGATTTTCAGCGTATCGAAATCGGCACCGAGATTGATGGCAAAGCCACCGCCGCCTTGCTGCTTGCGACAGATCGAGCAGTAGCAAAGCATGAACGGCACCGGCGTGTGGCTTTCCACCTCGAAACGGACAGCGTTGCACCGGCAGGACCCTTTGAGCAGAAGCGGCATGAAAAAACTCCGACGAAATTGGTCTCAACTTGTCAGGATGGTGCTGGTTGCGGCGATGACAAGGAGAAATCCGGGTGACATGATCGACGCATGGACAATGAACGCATTGCCGAACTTTTCGAAGGCCTCGGCCCGGTCAGCATCCGCAAGCTGTTCGGCGGCAAGGGCATCTACTTCGACCGGGTCATCGTCGCGATCGTCCTTCGCGGTGAACTTTTGCTGAAGGCCGACGCGGAAAGCGCGCCGGAATTCGAAGCGGCCGGCTGTCGGCAATGGACCTATACCGGCTCGAGGCATGGCAAACTCGTGTCCATGCCATACTGGAGCATCCCTGACAGTGCCTTCGATGATCCGGATGAGATGGCGGTCTGGGCACGCCGAGCCTATGAGGCGGGGCTGCGGGCCGGCAAGTAGGCTTGCCTCCCCGCTGGTCATCACCTCATGCCAAGTCCTGCGCCTCGGGCACAAGGGTCAGCGCCTCAGCAAAACTCGCCGCCGTAAAAGCCGGCGCACGCCCCATACCCTCGCTGGCAAGCATCGCCACGGCAACGCCTTCGCGTAGCGCCGCACGTAGTGTCAGGCCGTTGAGCAGGGCAGCCACCGTTGCACCCGCCAGCGCATCGCCGGCGCTGTCCGACACCTTTCCTGGGGCTGGCGGCAGGATCGAGAAGGCGCCGACCTCGTCGAAGCCCAGCACCGGACCGTCATCCGCCGTCACGACGCCGCCTTTGAGGTCCGCGCGCCTCAGGCCGTCGATGATATCTTGCTCCGCAGCACCGATACCCACATCGGCGAGTGCGATGGCCTCGCGCCGGTTCATGAAGACCAGCGCCAGACTGCCGAGCATTGGCGCGAGTCGCGCCGCCTTGGCCGGTGAGACGGCAAGGGCGAAAACCGGCTTGCCGGCGGCAAGCGCCACCAGCCGCTCAAGTGCTGCCGATGGCAGGTTTGCGTCGCACAGGATCGCATCGGCAGCGC
>NZ_RZTA01000161.1:0-10895 GCF_004023115.1 Mesorhizobium sp. M6A.T.Cr.TU.017.01.1.1 | reverse complement strand
CCCCGACGCCATTGGTGCCGCGAATGCCCGTTCGGATTTCACGCCGCGAGGCCTTGTCGCCTTCGACTACGAACACCTTGTTCCCCTCCATCGCAGCGGACGGGATCAACAGGGCATTTTTCGCAACGCGGATGACGATGTTCACGTCGGTCGACATGCCTATACGAAGCGGCGTGTCGTCCGGCAGGCGGAAACGGACGCGATAGGTCTTCGTCACCGGATCGCCCTTGGGCGTGATGCTGTCGACCACCGCTTCCAGGTTCTGCCTGAGAAACGCATCGGATTTAAGCAGCGCGCGCTGGCCGACCTCGACCCGGGGTATGTCCTCCTCGTTGACCTCGGCGACCACCAGGAGTGGCTTGGGCTCGCCGACCCAGAACAACACCGTGCCGAGCTCGGCGACTTCACCCACCTCGCCGTCCTGCCTGAGCACGACACCGGCGCTCGGCGCACGTAAGACGTAGGTGTCGAGTCGCGCTTTCTGTCCGGCAACCAGCGCCTCGATCTGGCCGAGCTCGCTCTGCGCACGATCAAGCGCCTGCTGGCTCGCCGCACGCCTTTCAGCAAGCACCGTCAGCCGCCGAAGCTCTTCCTGGGCAAGCGCCTGGCGCGCTTCGAGCTCGCCAAGCACGGCCCGGGCCTCGCTGTCGTCGAGCTTGGCGAGCACGTCGCCTTGTGCAACCCTCGACCCTTCGCAATTACATTGCTCGACGATCCTCTCGCGGACCACGGGAGTGACCTTGGCCCAGGTTTGCGGCTCGACGGAGCCACTCGCGTAAACGATTTCCGCCGCGTCGCCGCGTTGTGGCGTCACGACCGAAACCTTGGCCGGCTGCCACAGATACCAAGCGCCGACAGCGGCAGCCGCCGCGACAAAAACGATGCCAACAGTCCAGCGTAGCCGTCGCAAGAAACTCTCCCTCCATCATCGAATCCGAACGTAGGGCGATAGCAGACATAGCACTAGACCGACCGTCGGTCTATAAAGATTGCATAAAGATACGGTTCGTGCTCCTCTTGCCCCAACCTGTACTTTGCGAGGTCGATTTTGCCCCGAGTGATAAAGCCGCCGGAGATACGATCCGCCGAGCTCCTCGACTGTGCCCAGCGGCTGTTCTTCGAGCAAGGCTACGACAGCACGACGGTGAACGACATCATCCGCGAGGCCGGCCTGTCGAAAGGCGCGTTCTACCACTATTTCGCGTCGAAAGAGGCGCTGCTAGAGGCACTCGCCGCACGTCTCGCGCGCGACAGTTTCACCGAGTTGCAACCCGTGCTCAACGATCCGTCACTTGATGGGCTTGGCCGGCTCAATGCGCTCTTTGCCGGCTCGCGACGGCTGAACGTCGAGCTTGCTCCGCAACTGCGCAAAACAATTTTCGTCCTGTTCCGGCCCGAAAACCTTGCCCTCTTCCATCGGGTCGACCAGGCGGCCAGGGAATTGGCAATGCCGATAATCACCAATCTGCTTAGGAAAGGGAGCGAGGAAGGCATCTTCGACGTGCCCGATCCGGATGCTTTCGCCGAGATGTTTTTGCAGCTGCGGCTGATCTTTCGGGATGTGATGCACCGCGCCTTGCTGAAGGCCGAGCAGGGCAATATCGACGAAGCGGCGCGGCTGCTCGACGACCGGCTGCGGCTCTATGGCGTCGCAATTGACCGGCTTTTGAAGCTACCCGATGGAACGATAGAAGCGGCGCAACCCGGGTTTGCCCGGGCTTTCCTCGAAGCAGGCCCGTGAGCCGCCGAGCCCGCCAGGCCGCGGAGCAGCAATTCACCGCTTCGGTAGATCGGACCCACCCCGACCCAGCGCCTCCTCGTACTGCCGTGGAGAGGGCTTTGCCAATGCTGTTCAAATCACGTCAGTGAAAGACCTACACTCGCATTCTCTTCCGGCGTCGCGTTCCAGTAGCCGTATGCCGCGGCGGTCTTCAGGAAATGCTGGACCGCTTCGGCTGAGGGAGGATCCGAATGCCTGCTTTCCCCGGCGATCGGCGTTCCGACTTCCCGGAAGAACCGGCCTATCCTTGACGTGCTGACGAGGATCATCACGGCCGCCTCAGTCGACAGGTTTCGAAAGGCGTGCTTCGCCCCGCCCGGCACATGGAAAATGTCGCCCGGCCGGATCGATACCCAGACGAAGCCTTTCTGCGACTGCGAAAGCCCTTCGATCTCGCCGGAAATCTGGATGAAGGTCTCCGGGTCGGCGTGGCTGTGCAGCGGCACGGTAACACCCGGCGGGATGGTGCCGCGCATGACGCAAGGCTCGCCGTCGCGCGGCGATGTAAGAAACTGGACCACAGGGCCCAGCACGTCGAGCGTCTCGACATTGCGAGGGTCGACGAGATGCGCCGCGCGCTCGCTGATGGCAGTGTCGAGCATCCGATATCTCTCTTTGGTTCGTTATCCCGGCGTATTTGTCCATGCGCCGACAAAGGGCGGCAGCATGATGCACATCTGCTGTTCGACAGCCTCGTTGCGCAGTCGCTCGGCGAGCGTGTCGACCTTCATTTCGGCAGCGGTCGCGGCACCGACGGCCTCGGCCATCGGCAGCAGGCTACGCAAGGTGCCCGCGATATAGTCGTAGATCGGCGAGTCAGGCCCGCTGCCGGCGAGGCCGGCGGAATTCAGCTGCGGCGCAGGCAGCCCTGCGCCGGCGAAAACCATGGGCAGCCTGCCACCCATGTCGACCTCGAAATCCGCCCGCTCGATCGTCTCGATGATCCAGCCGCGGCATTTGCTGAACAGCGGCGCCTCTGGAAAACTGCGGGCGAGCGGCATCGCCATTTCCTGGAAGGCGATGAGGCCGCCCGGCCGAACAAACCCGGCAAGCCTGCGCAGGGTTGCAGCCGGGTCGGGCAGATACATCAGGACCAGCCTGCCGATCACCGCATCGAAGGTCTCGTCGGGCGAGAATTTATCAAGCTCGCCCACAGTGAAGCGTGTCCAGTAACACTGGCCGGATTCGGTGGCGCGCCGCTCGGCAACGTCTACAGCCTCTGCCGAGCGATCGACGCCGAGCACCCTTCCGGTCGGTCCGACCAGCTTCCCGGCCAGCAAGGAGACGTCGCCGACGCCGCAGCCGATGTCGAGCACGCGCATGCCTGGTCCTATCCCCGCGCTGCGCAGGACATGCTCCGTAAGGTCGTGAATGAGCGCTCCCTGCAGCTCCAGGCGCTTGAATTCACCCTCCGTGTAACCCAAGGCATAGGGACGCGGATCCGTGGTGCTCTGATCGCGATCGATCTTCGGCGCGTGTTCGGCAAGCAGATTGTACATCATTTGACTCCATGATTACCTGGATTTGACTCCCGATTATCTGGCCCTCGGCTGCCATATGGCCGCCTGAGCTGGACCGTCACGATCGGAGATCAGTGCTACAAGGTGATTTCCGGAATCGGGAATTGCGTTACGACTGAAACACGCGGCCGTGTCTGACGTACCGCAGAGGCGGAGAACCCTCCGCCGGGCCTTAGGATGCGCCTATGACTTCGGAGCCTGCGGTACGAACACAATGTGCGGTGTCTTCGGCGGACGATCGGGCGGCACATAGTCTGGAACCGGCGTATCGTCTGCCGGCAGCGAAAGCACATATCGGTGTATGGCGCGCAGGTCGGCCTCGGTCATGGCACGCAGGTTGAACCACGGCATAGGGGGGCGCGTCTCGATTGTACGCGCTAACTGTACCCAGTCGTCCTCGTCCATGGTGCGCAAAAGGTAGCGAAGATTGGTTGGATAAGTCGTGCCCCACGGCCCATTGAAGCCGAGAGAGCCGCCGATCAGCCATCGATCCTCGGGGACGTTGCCGGCCTTCTCCAAGTACCCTGGCGTGTGGCAGTCGTTACAGCCGCCAATTTTCACCAGGTATCGACCGTGCTCGATCGAGTCGGCCGCTGTCGCCGAACCCAGCCCATTTCGGTCGACCATCGCGACTGTGAGCACTCCGCCCAGCCCAAGGGCGGCAATTCCGATGAGAGCCCGTCGTATCATCAGCTTCTCCGGTTTGCTGCCATTTGACGCCGACGAGACCATGATCTTTTCCGAAAACCGGTTTCCATTTTTCAGGGATCATGGTTTGGGCGCAGGAGAAACATCGAACAGCCCGGCTACGGGTTGATTTCCGCCAGGGGGACTTTTGGTTACGTCTGTAACGAAGAAACCCACCCGACCCTGATCAGCCTGAATGCAGATGGCGGGCGAGGCATTTTGCAATGGCGGCCGGCAGCAGCGGCTTCTTGATGACTTCGCTTATGCCGGCTGCCGTCAGTTGACGCGATCGGAGCGGGCGGCCGTAACCGGTCATCAGGACAATTGGAAGGTCCGACCGGATCTCATGCAACTGGCCGGAGAACTCGATGCCTGTCATGTCAGGCATGACCTCGTCCGTCAGCACCAGGTCGAAGCGCTCCGGATCGGTGCGGAATGCATTGAGAGCCGCAGGGCTTCGGTCGAACCCGACGGGCTCGTAGCCAAGCGCGGCGAGCATCTCCTCGGCAAGTTGCATCAGCGGCGTGTCGTCGTCCACGACCAGGATCGTCTCGCCATTGCCATGCTGGACCGGAACCTCGGCGCCCTCACCCTCGTCCTCGTCCGCATCGGTCGCAGCGGATTCGATCTGCGGAAAATAGACCTCGAAGATCGTGCCTTCGCCAAGTTGGCTCTTCACGTCCACCGCGCCTCTATGCGCCGCGACGATGCCGTGCACCGTCGACAGGCCGAGCCCGGTGCCTTGCCCCGCCGGCTTGGTCGTGAAGAACGGCTCGAAAATACGCTCGAGCGTCGCCTGATCCATGCCGCTGCCGTTGTCCCTGACGGCGAGGCGGAGATGGCGGCCGGCCGGCAGGTTTCCGTGCGAAAGCATCCGCGCCTCCACGAGTTCCGTCGTGTTGAGAGCGACCTCCAATACGCCGCGGTTGTTCCTCGCCTGCGCCGCGTTGGTGCCGAGGTTCATCACCACCTGCTGAAGTTCGGTCGGATCGCCCATCATCGCGGCATCCGCGCCTGCAAGATGCGTCTCCACTGAAAGTGTGGCCGGGAACGAGGCGCGCAGCAGGTCGACCGCCTCCGCAACCACGGGCTGCGCCCGCAGCGCGTGGTGCTGCCGCTCGCGGCGACGGCCGAAGGCAAGGATCTGCTCCGTGACGTCCTGCGCCCGCCGGCCGGCCTTCATGATCTGCTGGACGTAGCGCCGCGCGCGAGACTCCTTCAGCAGCACCGCCAGCGCCATCTCGCCATAGCCGAGGACGGCGCCGAGGATGTTGTTGAACTCGTGCGCTATGCCACCGGCGAGTATTCCGATTGCTTCCAGCCGCTGCGACTGGTTGAGCCGCGCCTGCAGCGCCTCGCGTTCACGTTCATTGTGCTCGCGCGCGATGGCATTGGCGAAAATCTCGGCGGCGGTGCGCAGCAGGGCGATGTCGTCGTCGGTCCAACGCTTTTCGTGCGTGACGGTATCGAGAGCCAGAAAACCTAGCCGCTCGCCGGCATGCGAGATCGGTATGCACAGCCAGGATTGAAACTGGTGCGCCTGCAGGCATGCCTTCTCCCGCCCTTCAGGAAGCTCGCCGACGCGGGGAACGTCGATGCAGCCTTGCCGCTCGTGGCCCGCCAGCGTCCAGCGTGAAGCGAGCTCGATCATGTCTTTCGACAGGCGGGCCGGCGTGTTCCCGCTCGGACGGCGATAGAAGTAGCCTCCGGAAGATTCCGCATCATGTGTGCGGCTGACGATAATCTGGGCGCCGTCGAGCCCGGCATGTTCCACCAGGCGCGCGAGGCCCTTGCTGATGCCGGCCCGGATGCGGTCGCGCGGCAGATTGATGAACTGGGTGGAGATCGAGGCGATCAGACCCTCGAATTCCAGCCGCTCGCGCAGGATCCGCGCATTGTGGCGCAGCCGGGCGAACAGATAGACCACATAGCACACGAGAACCAACGCGGCGATGTAGAGCAGCGTCTGAAACCGCGCGGCCCGCGCCGCAGCGCGCCCATGCGCATCGAGATAAAGGTCCTGCAGCGCGCGGGCCAGTTCGCTCGTTGGCGCAGTCTGTAGGCGGGCGACGAGGTCGTCGACCGCCGGAAGCCTGGTGACGATAAGCCGGCCGTGGGAGACGAGCGAGTGGACGTCGCTTGGCTGCACGGCATCGACGGACGGCTTGGCCAGCCGGTCGAGCGCAGCGGTCACTGCCCTTGCCGCCTCCGGTTGGGGATCGCTGATGAACCGCGACATTGTGATCATCAGGGCTCCGATCTCGACCGCTCGAAGGCCGTCACCCTCGCTCGTAAGCCGACCGCTCATGTAGTTGAAATAGTTCAGCGAGTTCTGCAGCAGCGCGTTGTCCGACTTGAACGCCTCGACAAGCGTTTCCTCGTCGCGCACCGCGGCGGCGACATCGGCGATCCCCCGGTCGATCTCCGCCCGAACTCCGCCGCTGGCGATGTCCCGGGCGGCTGGCAGCGTCTGCGTCGCAGCGTTCAGGTTCTCGATCGACCGCACAAGCGGATCGTAGCTGCGCAGCAGTCCCGTGCGTGCCCGCAACACATCGCGCTGGAGGGCGGCGTTATAGAGGATGACGGTCCTGAGAGCATCGAGCGTGCGTTCGTGGCGCGCGGCATCAGGAGCCGCGCCCTGCACCAGGAAATAGGTCAGGACGATGAGCAGGCAGGCGACGACCGGCGCCAGGACGCGTAGCGACTTCATTGCTGCAGACGATCGGCTGCGCTGGTCAACGGCTGGCCGCGATACTCGCCCGTCAGCGTCCCGAGGAATTCGACGATAAGATCGGCATCGCGCTGGTCGATCTCCCTGCCGAGCTGGTTCCGCGCCATGATCCTCACTGCCTGTCCAAGCGATGCGGTACGGCCGTCGTGAAAATACGGCGCCGTCACCGCGACGTTGCGCAGGCTGGGAACGCGGAACACATGGCGGTCGCTCTCGGCACCTGTAATGGCGAAACGGCCGAGATCCGCCTGGCTCAAGGTCTTCTGGCCGGCGAAGGGATCCTGGAAGATGCCGAACTTCTGAAACAAATTGCCTCCTACATTGGCGCCTTGATGGCAAGCGATGCAGCCATACGCCTTGAACAGCTGATAGCCATGTTCCTCGTCCGCCGTGATGGCGCCGCGCTCGCCCTTGAGATAGCGGTCGAAACGGGCGTTGGGCGTGATCAGCGAGCGTTGAAAGATGGCTAGGGCGTCGAGCACTTCCGCCTGGCCGGGGGCGGCGCCGTAGACGTCTGCGAATCGCTGTGAATAGTCCGGATCGGAGCGCAATTTCGGCAGCAATTCCTCCCAGCTCGTGTTCATCAGCCTGTCATCGAGCAAGGCTGCCTCGTTCTGCTCCTCGAGAGTGCGGAAATTGCCACGCCAGTTCAGCCGGAAATCGAGCGTTGCGTTGAAGAGCGTCGGCGTGTTGAAGTCGAGCGGCTCGCCATCCGCCGCCGTGGAACGAGCCCTGCCGTCGTCGCCGCTGAGATCGAGCCTGTGGCAGCCGCTGCAGGCGATGACATCGTCATGTGACAGCCGGACATCGTTGAACAGGCTCTCGCCAAGTGCGATCTTCGCCTGGTCGGAAGGACCAATGCCCACTATCGGAGCAATCGGCTCGCCGATCGGAGGGGCCGGCTGATTAACCAAGGCCAACGCAAATGGTGCCGCCGCTGCCAGGCAAAGCGGAACAAAAAGCCCTGCACGAACCTTACCAATCTGCTCATGCGCCATCGAGTGAGCCTGTGGTATCCAATCACGAAGATCATCGGCGCTTACCAACAAATCGCCGAAAATCAACGGTAAGTCTAATAAAGCAACGGCTCGGTCATGGGTTCCATACGTGCGGACGGTCTGAGATGTCAGTCGAACAGAACACTCGCTACAAAGAGCAGTCGAAAGGCAGAATCGAACAGGCAGTGACGCCGAAGCATATTCTTGTCGTCGATGACGACCCCGAAATCCGCGAAATGCTCACCAATTACCTGGAGAGCGAGAACTTCAGGGTCAGCGCTGTCACCGACAGCCGGTCCATGTCGCGTGTCCTCAATGAAAGACCGGTAGACCTGATGATCCTCGACATGCGGCTTGCCGATGAGGACGGGTTTGAAATCATGCGGCAACTCGGCAGTCCGCCGGAAGCTCCCATCATCATTATCACCGGCCACAGACGCGACGAAGTGGATCGCGTCGTTGGATTGGAACTCGGAGCTGACGACTACATCACCAAGCCCTTCAGCCTCAGGGAACTGCTTGCGCGCGTTCGCGCCGTGCTGCGGCGATCGGGGTCAACGCGCCAGAATTCGCGGGGCAAGAAGCACAAACGCTACCGCTTTGCCGGCTGGGAGCTCGACATGCGGATGCGGCGCCTGAAATCGCCCGCGGGCGAAACAACGCCGCTGACCGCGGGGGAGTTCAACCTGCTGGCAGCGTTCCTGCAATCGCCGCAGCAGATCCTGAGCCGCGAGCAGCTTCTCGCTGCCAGCAGGATTCACGACGAAGAGGTGTTTGACCGCAGTATCGACGTGCAAATACTGCGACTGCGCCGCAAGCTCGAGGTCAACCCGAGCGAGCCGAAGCTCGTTGTCACCGAGCGGGGCGCTGGCTACCTGTTCGCTGCCTCGGTTGAGGTGCTGTGACTTTGCCGTAGGCCACGTTCACGGCGGGGCGCAAATATGAAGGTTCATCGCCTTAGCGCATGCACGCTATCAATATTTTCGCCGCCCATCGGCAGCGCCATGTCGTCGTCGAGCAAGCGCGTGATGCGGGCGAAGCCGGCAAAGGCCTTCCTTGCTTGCTCTGCCGACATCCGGCCCGCCAGAGCCGCGGAGCAGCAATTCACCGCGCATTGGTAGACTGGCCCCCGACGGCCTATTGGCCATTTACGCAAGAACCCCATCGCTTCGGCTACACTATAAATTTCTTCGACAGGGCTTTCCTGCCCGCGCGAAATCCGCACAGGCGTAAAGAATTGCAGGCGATCCATCGTTTCCTCCCGGTCGATCGCTATGTGCTTGATCGAACCTTTAAACTCACGGCTGGCCATTTGGATTCCGGCAAACAGAGCCCGGTGAAAAAAGAGGTCGGGCTAAAATGAAGTCTCTCACATCGTTCGACCGAAATCGAATCACCAAACATGACAAACATGCGACGAACCGTTGCGCAGCGCCGATAAGCGCGATTCTCATTGAATATCTTTAAGGTCAAAGCCGGCAAATCAATCGGTTGCCGGTTCTCCAGCGTCAGGCTTAACCTGCGTAGTCAACGCGTGGAGGCGCGCGGCAACCAAGGGGAGGACATCGCAATGACCATACAAGGCGCATCACCCGACCTATACAACGAAGATCTCGCTCCGGCGAAGGTTCGAAACTGGGGACCGTTCTCGATCTTCAACGTCTGGACGTCGGACGTCCACAGTCTCTGGGGCTACTATCTGGCGGCAAGCCTGTTCCTGTTCTGCGGTGGCTTCGTCAACTTCATCATCGCCATCGGCATCGGTTCGCTGATCATCTACGTGCTGATGAACATGGTCGGCTATGCCGGCGTGAAGACCGGAGTGCCCTACCCCGTGCTTGCCCGCGCATCCTTCGGCATCTGGGGCGCCAACATACCAGCGCTGGTGCGCGCCATCGTCGCCTGCTTCTGGTACGGCGCGCAGACGGCGGCCGCGTCCGGCGCGATCGTGGCGTTGCTGATCCGATCGCAGTGGTTCGCCGATTTCAACCAGAACACGCATTTCCTCGGGCACACGGGCCTGGGGGTGATCTGCTTCGCGGTGATCTGGGCACTGCAGCTGCTGATCATCCAGAAAGGCATGGAAACGGTGCGCCGCTTCCAGGACTGGGCCGGACCGGCGGTATGGGTGATGATGCTGATCCTGGCGATCTATCTCTGCGTCAAATCCGGGACTTTTGCCTTCACCAGCGACATCCCGATGGACGTGCTGCTCGACAAGACCAAGGACGCTGGCGTGCCCGGCACGCCGGGCTCATGGACCTCGCTGTTCGCGGTGGCGGCGATCTGGGTGACCTATTTCTCGGCGCTCTATCTCAACTTCTGCGATTTCGCCCGCTATGCGCCGGACAAGGCGTCGCTGCGCAAGGGCAATATCTGGGGCCTGCCGGTCAACCTTATCCTGTTCTCGCTGGTCGCCGGCGTCACCACGATTGCCGCCTTCGACGTCTATGGCGAGGTGCTGCTGCATCCAGACCAGATATCGGCCAAGTTCGACAGCTGGTTCCTGGCGGCGCTCGCCGCCTTGACCTTCGCCGTGGCGACGCTCGGCATCAACGTGGTGGCAAACTTCGTGTCGCCGGCATTCGATTTTTCCAACGTCTTTCCACGGCAGATCGACTTCAAGAAGGGCGGCTATATCGCGGCGTTGATCGCGCTGGTGCTCTATCCCTTCGCGCCATGGGAAGGCAGCGCCGCTTCGTTCGTCAACATCATCGGTGCGACGATGGGGCCGATCTTCGGTGTCATGATGGTCGACTATTACCTGATCCGGAAGGGCGAGGTCGACGTTGAGGCCCTCTACAGGGAAGACGGCGAGTTCCGCTTCCAGAACGGTTGGCACGTCAATGCCTTCATCGCCGCCGGCATCGGCGCGATCTTCTCCTCGGTCCTGCCGAACTTCACCAACTGGCTGCCGTCGTGGTGGGGCGTCTATGGCTGGTTCTTCGGCGTGGCCATCGCCGGCGCCATCTATTACGTGCTGCGTACGATGGCACTTGGTGCCAGAGCCAGGATGGCAAAGGCCTGAGCGGTTTCTGCCTTCTCCCACAAGGAGACCTTTGCACAGAAGCCGAACGGTGATTCTGTGGTGAAGGTTGGAGCAGGGAGATTCGGGATGGCGGATCGTGTTTTGGGTCAGTTGAGTCTGGCGGACGGTCTGGCGGCGTCGGATGAGACGA
>NZ_RZTA01000160.1:0-10910 GCF_004023115.1 Mesorhizobium sp. M6A.T.Cr.TU.017.01.1.1 | reverse complement strand
CGAGCCCCGCCTGACGCATGTTCTGCCGGTAGGGGTGTGCGCCAAGGCGCGCAAGCAGCGGGTTCAGGAAGAGCTGCGTGCAGACCAGGCTCGCCACCGGATTGCCGGGCAGGCCGATGCAGCGGATGTCGCCCAGCCGGCCGAACATCAGCGGCTTGCCGGGCCGCATGGCGATCTTCCAGAAATCGAGCGTCATGCCTTCGCCGGTCAGCACGTCGTGGACGAGGTCGTGGTCGCCGACCGAGGCGCCGCCCAGCGTGACGATGACGTCAGCCCCTGCGTTAACCGCCTTTTTCACCAGCGCGGCAATCGCCTCTTTGCGGTCGGGGGCGATGCCGAGGTCGAGCGCGCTGGCGCCGACCGAGCGGGCCGCGGCAGCGACGCCATAGGCGTTGGACGAGATTATCTGGTCCGGGCCAAGGTCGCTGCCTGGCGGCAGCAATTCGTCGCCGGTGGCGATGATGGCGACCAGCGGCCGTTTCACCACGCTGACCTGCGGATGGTTGGCCGACGCCGCCAGCGACAACGCCGCCGGATCAAGCAGGCGGCCTTTCTCCAGCAGAACGTCGCCCTTCGAGAAATCGAGCCCGAGGCGGCGGATGTTGCGGCCTTCAACCGTCGACGCGGTCACTTCGATGCTGCCGCCGCCGAGGTCGCGGACATTCTCCTGGATGACGATGGTGTCAGCGCCTGCGGGAAGCGGCGCGCCGGTGAAGATGCGCACGGCCTGCGCCGGGCCGACTGTTCCGGCAAAGCCGCGTCCGGCCGGCGCCATGCCGATCACCGCAAGTGTTGCCGGCGCGGAGGCGACATCCTCGGCCCGCACGGCATAGCCGTCCATGGCGGACGCGTTGAAGGGCGGCTGGGTGCGGAGCGCCGTGAGCGGGTCCGCCAGTATCCGGTCGGCGGCGTCCATCAGGGTGAGGCTTTCAGCTTGCAAGGGCGCAGCATCTTCAAGCAGGCGCTCGAGCGCGTCGGCAACCGGAAGCAGCGCCATTATTGGCCTGCCCCTTGGGCGCCTACTTTGTAGACGCCGGATTTGCCGCCGGTCTTTTCCACCAGCCTGATGCCGGAGATCACCATGGCGCGGTCGACCGCCTTAGCCATGTCGTAGATGGTCAGGCAAGCGACCGAGACGGCGGTCAGCGCCTCCATCTCGACGCCGGTCTTGCCGGTGACGCGGGCCAGCGCCGTGACCTTCAGGCCAGGCAGCGTCGCGTCCGGTTCGATGTCGACGGATATCTTGGTCAACAGCAGCGGGTGACAGAGCGGGATCAGCTCATGCGTCCTCTTGGCCGCCATGATGCCGGCGATGCGCGCCGTGCCCAGCACGTCGCCTTTCTTGGCATCGCCGTCGAGGATCATCTTCAGCGTTTCTGGCCGCATCGAGACAAGACCTTCGGCGATCGCCGTGCGGGTCGTTTCCGCCTTGTCGCCGACATCGACCATATTGGCTTCGCCTTTCGCGCCAAGATGGGTGAGGGCAGCCGTCATCGTCAGACGGCCTTAGAACGACGTGCGTCCGTTTGGACGCACATAGCATGCTCTAACACTTTGGATTTATGCATCGTGCTCTCCGAAAATCGATTCCGATTTTCGGGCCGATGCATGAGCCGGCGCCTTGCCCGTCAAAAGCAGGTGCGTTGCGGCGGCCACGTCCTGTTGCCGCATCAGGCTCTCGCCGACGAGGAAGGTGCCGATGTCGCTTTTTTCCAGCCTGCGGCAATCTTCGTGCGAGAAAATACCGCTCTCGCTGACCAGCAGGCGGTCGGCCGGCACCATCGTCGCGAGCCGCTCCGAAGTATCGAGACTGGTTTCGAACGTCCGGAGGTTGCGGTTGTTGATGCCGATCAGCCGTGACGACAGTTTCAGCGCGCGTTCCGTCTCGGCTTCGTCATGCACCTCGACCAGCGCGTCCATGCCGAGCTCGAAAGCCGTCATTTCGAGCTCCCTGGCCACGGCGTCATCGACGCTCGCCATGATGATCAGGATGGCGTCAGCGCCCCACGCACGGGCTTCGAACACCTGATAAGGCTCGAACAGAAAATCCTTGCGCAAGGCGGGCAATGTCACGGCACTGCGCGCATCGGTGAGGAATTCAGGCGCGCCCTGGAAGGACGGCGCGTCGGTCAGCACCGAGAGGCAGGCGGCGCCACCTTTCGCATAGGCCCTGGCCAGTGCCGGCGGATCGAAATCGGCTCGGATCAGGCCCTTGGAAGGGCTCGCCTTCTTGATCTCGGCGATCAGCGCGGAGCTGCCGGATTTGCGCCTGGCTTCAAGGGCCGAGAGAAAGCCGCGCGGCGCATCGGTGTCCTTCGCCCGCGCCTTGATCTCGGCAAGCGGCACGCGCGCCTTCGCCGCCGCGATCTCGTCGCGCTTGTAGGCTTCGATCTTGCGCAGGATATCAGACACGGCTCTATCCGTTCGAAATCTCGACCAGCCGGTCGAGCACTTGCAGTGCCCGGCCGCTGTCGATGGCTTGCGCCGCCGTCGCCATGCCGTCGGCAAGCATCGTCGCCTTGCCAGCCACCACCAGTCCGGCGCCGGCGTTCATCAGCACCGTATCACGAAAGGCGCCGGCGGCGCCGCCCAGCATGTCGCGTAGCGCCTGGGCGTTATAGGCGGCGTCGCCGCCGCGCAACTCGTCCTTGGTGTGCCGCTTCAGCCCGACTGCTTCCGGGGTTAGCGTAAAGCTGCGGATCTCACCGCCGACCAGCTCGGCCACTTGGGTTTCGCCAGTGGTGGTGATTTCGTCATAGCCGTCGCCATGGGCGACCCAGGCGTGTTCGGCGCCCAATGCCTTCAGCGTCTCGGCCACCGGCATGATCCATTCCGGCAAGAAGACGCCAACCATCTGCCTGCTGACACCAGCCGGATTGGAGAGCGGGCCAAGCAGGTTGAAGATGGTGCGGGTGCCGAGCTCGACGCGGGTCGGGCCGACATGCTTCATCGCCGGATGATGCGCCGGCGCGAACATGAAGCCGACGCCTGCATCGTGGATGCAGCGGCTGATCGTTTCCGGCGGGATATCGATCTTGACGCCGAGCGCGGTCAGCACGTCGGCGGCGCCGGTCTGCGAGGACAGTCCGCGATTGCCGTGCTTAGCCACCGGCACGCCGCAAGCGGCGACGACGAAGGCGGAAGCGGTCGAGATGTTGACGCTGTGCGAATTGTCGCCGCCGGTGCCGACGATGTCGATGGCGTCAGCGGGCGCATCGACACGCAGCATCTTGGCGCGCATCGTGGCGACGGCGCCGGAAATCTCGCTCACCGTCTCGCCGCGCACCCGCAGCGCCATCAGGAAGCCGCCGATCTGGCCGGGCGTAGCGTCGCCCGACATGATGATGTCGAAGGCCTCGCGCGCCTCCTCGAAGGAAAGGGCGGAGCCTGCGGCGACCTTTGCGATATGGGTCTTGAGCGCGCTCATCTGGTCAGGGCTTGGGCAACAGCTGTCTGATCGATACGAACGTCGTATTGCGTCTGCAACTGCGCCACCAACTGGTCGAGCAGGTCGTCGGACATGCCGGATGTGAAGGATTTCTGCGCGTCGTCCGGCACCGAGCTGGCGTCGGCTCCGGCAGGCTCGAAGACTTCGGCAATCTTGAACAGGATCTGTCCGTCGCCGGTGGGCGAGGGGATCAACCCGGTCCCGCCTTCGCCTTCGCCGAACATCGCTGCCGCCCCTTCCTTGCCGAAATCGACGTCGTCCGCCTCGCGCTTGACGCCGCGCTTGGTCTGCTTCTCGAGCTTGAGCTCGCTTGCGATTACATCGAGCGTGGTGCCGGCCTTGAGACGCTTTTCGAGTTCAACCGCTTTTGCGGTGAGCCGCTTGGTCGTTTCCGCCGCCGTCCAGTCGGCCACTACCTTCTGGTGGACTTCATCCAGCGTGCGGTCGCGGGCCGGCGTGATCGAATCCACCTCGTAGAACACGAAGCCGTTGCCGGCGGTGGTGAGGTCGGGATTCTCGGTGCCGGGTTCGGCGTCGAACACCGCCTTGATGAGATCCGGCGATTCCGGCAGGTCGTTGACGATGGTGCCGTCCGGCCTCTGGCCGGTGCGATCGATCGCATCGATAGTGACGACCTTCAGCTTCAGTTTTTCGGCAGCTTGCGTAAGCGTGCTGCCCGAAGCGCGCATGTCTTCGTAGTTGTCATGCACGTCCAGCAGAATGCGGCTTGCCTCGCTCAACGCCAGATCCTTGCGGATCTCGGCGGACACTTCGGCCAGCGGCTTCACCACTTCGGGCTTGATGTCGGTGACGCGCAGCAGCACCGCACCAAAGGCGCCCTGAACGACCGGGCTGATCTCGTTGGCGTTGAGCGCGAAGGCGGCGTCGGCCACCGCCTTGTCGGCAATCTTGTCCTTGGGCAGCGTGCCAAGCAGCGTGTCGGCTTGCGTCTTGCCTTCGGCGGCAACGATCTTGTCGAAGGTCGCGCCGGTCTTGAGTGAATCGAGCGCGGCCTTGGCGGCATCAGGCGTCTTGAACACGAGCTGTTCGATGGTGCGCGTTTCCGGCGTGGTGTAGCGCCCCTTGTTCTTGTTGTAGTCGTCGCTGACCTGTTGGTCGGTCACGGCACTCAGATCCATAATGTCTTGCGGCTCGAGCCTGACATAGGAGAATTTGCGGTATTCAGGCGCCGCATAGGTCTTCTTGTTTTCCTCGAAATAGGTCGAAAGCACGCTGTCGGACGGCGCTTCAATCGGCTCGACCAGCGATTTCGGTAAAGTCAGGTAGTCGATGGTGCGGTCTTCGCCACGATAGAGCGCGACCGCCTTCAAGAAGGTATCCGGGGTCTTGAGACCGTCCGAAACCGCCTCGACGATCTGCTGGCGCACAGCCACCTGGGCGCGATTCCTGAGATAGTCTTCAGGCCGCATGCCGACCTGTTGCAGTATGTATTCGAAAGTCCTTCTGTCGAAGGTGCCGCCGGGGCCCTTGAAGGCCGGGTCCTCATGCGTGAGTTGGGCCAGGCGGTCCTTGGACAGCCCAAGCCCGAGCTTGCGGGCCTGCTCATCGAGCACTGCACCCGACACGAGTTGCGCCAGCACCTGGTTGTCCAGGCCGAGCGCCGTCGCCTGCTCGCGGCTGATGCGCTGGCCGAATTGCTGCGACATCACGCTGATCTGGCGATCATAGGCGAGACGATACTCGTTGATCGATACTTTGGTGCCTCCGGCCGTGATAACCGCGTCGTGGCCTGCAAAACCACCCAGAAGCTGTCCCGAAATGCCCCAGACGGCGAAGCTCAACACCAACAATATCAGCAGCGCCTTCGCCACCCAGGTCCCCGCCGCGCTTCTCAAGATACCAAGCATGTCACTTCCGATTTTTTGCGCATTTTCGCATGCGCCGAGTCTGAAACAAGCGCAATAGCGTCCTTCCGGCCCACTGTCGATTGCTTTGTGGGCTGAGTTTGGTAGTGAGGACGCAGCCGAATGTTGCCCGGAGAAACAAATCCCATGACGCCAGGAATCCGCCCGCTGGTCGCAGGCAACTGGAAAATGAACGGCACCAGCGCCTCGCTCAATGAACTCAGGATGATCGGCAACGGCTTCATGAGTGGGCTCGATGCGGAGACCGAAGCGCTGGTCTGCGTTCCGGCGACGCTGCTTGCGCACGCCGCAGAGATTTTGTCGCGCACGCCGGTCCGGGCCGGCGGCGAGGATTGCCACACCAAGGAGAGCGGCGCCCATACCGGCTGCATTTCGGCCGAGATGCTGAAAGATGCGGGCGCCAGCCACGTCATCGTCGGTCATTCCGAACGCCGCGCCGATAACAACGAGGACGACGCGATCGTTCAGGCCAAGGCGTCCGCTGCGTGGCGGGCCGGGCTGGTGGCCATCATCTGCATCGGCGAGACGAGAGCCGAACGCGAAGCTGGCGCTACACTCGACGTGCTGTCGCGCCAGATCGCCGGCTCGGTGCCGCCCAACGCCACGGCGTCGAATACCGTCATCGCCTACGAGCCGGTATGGGCGATCGGCACGGGGCTGACGCCGACCGCCGCCGACGTTACGGAGGCGCATGCGCATATTCGCGAAAAACTGTCGGAAAAGCTTGGCAGTGCAGCGGCGAAGATGCGTATCCTCTATGGCGGCTCGGTCAAGCCGTCGAACGCCGTCGAACTGCTTGGCGTGAAAAATGTCGACGGCGCGCTGGTCGGCGGCGCCAGTCTGAAGGCGGCGGACTTTCTCGGCATCGCCGAAGCCTATCGAAATATCTCGTAGCAGCCAGATCCTGGTCGGGCACCTCGGATAGGCCATGCCGCAGCGGAAATCGTTTCTGAAGGCGGCGGACTTTCTCGGCATCGCCGAAGCCTATCGAAATATCTCGTAGCAGCCAGATCCTGTCGGGCACCTCGGATAGGCCATGCCGCAGCGGAAATCGTTGCAAAGGGCGCATTGCTTCCCATATTCCGGCCACGGGCTTGGAAATGCCGTCAAAGCATTGTATTGAGCCGCCTCCAAATCACCGGTCGTATCCACGGCCGCGCAAGGCTTTGCCAGGATAAACTATGGAAACCGTACTAATCGTCGTCCACCT
Source organism: Mesorhizobium sp. M6A.T.Cr.TU.017.01.1.1 (assembly GCF_004023115.1). Classification (NCBI taxonomy): domain Bacteria; kingdom Pseudomonadati; phylum Pseudomonadota; class Alphaproteobacteria; order Hyphomicrobiales; family Phyllobacteriaceae; genus Mesorhizobium; species Mesorhizobium sp. M6A.T.Cr.TU.017.01.1.1. Next base: position 4,366 of record NZ_RZTA01000160.1, on the reverse strand, counting down.
CATGGTCGTGCTCGCTCTTGTCGGTGTGGTGCTGCTGCAGCGCTCCGAAGGCGGCGGCCTCGGCATCGGCGGCGGATCGGGCTTCATGACCGCGCGCGGCGCCGCCAACGCGCTGACGCGGGCGACGGCGATCCTGGCCGCGGCTTTCTTCGCCACCTCGCTGACGCTGTCGATCATCGCCCGTTACGGCGAGAAGCCGATCGATATTCTCGATCGCGTGCCGGCGGCGAACGGCGCGGGTGGTGGCGTGCTCAACCAGTTGCCTGGCACCACGGCGCCGACGCCGCCTTCCGGCAACACGGCACCTTCCGGCAACACGGCACCAACGCCACCTTCCGGCAATGATGCCGCAGCTCCGGCTCCCGCTGCGCCGCCTGCAGCGGGTTCGACCACACCGCCGGCCACAAACGGCGTCACCCTGCCAGTAACGCCGCAGGTCCCAAACCAGTAATCGGCAGGCGTCCGGCGCCGCGATCTGTTGTTGTTTGAACACAGTCGCGGCAAATGCCGCACGATCACGACGATTCGACCGGGCACGGCACGACAGGGCGCTTGAGGCGTCTCCGCTTAATCGATTATAGATTGCGCGCGGCACTTTCGGGGTCCTTGGGGGACGCCGGGCGACGCCGTGGGCAACAAGCATTGAACGATCGGATCTTCGCCATGCAGCTTCGCAGCTTCATTTTAGCCGGCCTTTGTGCCGTGCTCAGCCTTGGTGCGCCCGCTTACGCGGCTATGCCGGCGGGCAATTCGGCCTCTAAAGCCGCAGTGACAACTGACGTCGTCAACGTCGCCGCCAAAAGCGACTCGGCGCAACTAAGACTCCTCAAGAAGAAGAAAAAACCGACCTCGGACGATCTTGCCCAGATCAGCAAGCTCGAAGCCAAGATCGCGGCCGACAAGGAGGCCGCTCGAGCCAAGGCGGTCGAAGCCAGGAAGCTGGCGATGCGCGAGGCGGCCAAAGCCAAGGCCGACGCGGAACGGCAGGCGTTTCTTGCCAAGAAGGGCCTTGCCAAGAAAGATAAACCTGCCCAGCTGGCCGACGCCAAGCCGGCTAAGAAGAAGACCGTCAAGATCATCGAACCGGTTCAACCCATCGCGCCGATCCAGTCGGCCGAACCAGTTTCCGCCGAGGCCATGAACGTCGCGCTGGTCCGCAACAACGGCGAATTGCGCAGCGAGCCAGTCGGACAGAAGCCGCAGAACGTCGGGCTCTTTGCCGGTCTGTTCGGCGGCACCGCCTCGTCCTCTTCGATGTCGCTGCTCCCCGAGACGCGCGCTCTTGATGCCGCACTCGCCAGGAAGGAAGCCAAGAAACAGTTCATGGTAAAGTCGGAGTTCGTGCCGCAGAGCGTGGAGTTCACCGGCTACAATCCCGGCACCATCGTCATCGATACGAGCGCGCGCCGCCTCTATCTCGTCGAGTCCTCGTCGACGGCCCGCCGCTACGCCATCGCCGTCGGCCGTGACGGCCTGCAGTTCAAGGGCACGGTCGCGGTCGGCGATAAGCAGGAATGGCCGCGCTGGATCCCGACGCTCGACATGCAGAAGCGCGAACCGAAGAATTATGGCCGGTACAAGGACGGCATGCCCGGCGGCGGCGACAATCCGCTCGGCGCGCGCGCCATCTATCTCTACGAAGGCAAGAAGGACACGCATCTGCGCATTCACGGCACCATCGCGCCGCAGTCGATCGGAACGAGCGCCTCCAATGGCTGCTTCCGCATGATCAACGAGCACGTCATGGACCTTTATCGCAGGGTGAAAGTCGGCACCAAGGTCGTCATCATCTGACGTATTAACCCATACTGCCGAAAGGGCCGGCCTCGCCGGCCCTTTTGTTTTGCTCATCCATCACCACAGCGCCTTCTTGGGAAAAAGCCTTCGCGGCGGTTTTTTCTCTGGCGGAATCAATTCGGCCGCGTTAAGCGATGACTCCCATGGCGCGATATGTATTCATCACAGGCGGCGTGGTCTCCTCACTCGGAAAAGGCATCGCCGCAGCGGCCCTTGGGGCCCTCTTGCAGGCGCGAGGCTATCGCGCGCGCATAAAGAAGCTCGATCCCTATCTCAACGTCGATCCAGGCACGATGTCGCCATACCAGCATGGCGAAGTCTTCGTGACCGATGACGGCGCCGAGACCGATCTCGATCTTGGCCATTATGAGCGCTTCACCGGTCGCTCGGCCAACCAGCAGGACAACATCACCACCGGCCGCATCTACAAGAACATCATCGAGCGGGAGCGGCGCGGCGACTATCTCGGCGCCACGGTGCAGGTCATTCCGCACGTTACCGACGAGATCAAGAATTTCGTCCTCAACGGCAATGACGATTACGACTTCGTCCTGTGCGAGATCGGCGGCACTGTCGGCGACATCGAGGCGATGCCGTTCCTGGAGGCGATCCGCCAGCTCGGCAACGACCTGCCGCGCAACAACGCCGTCTATGTGCATCTGACGCTTATGCCCTACATCCCGACGGCGGGCGAATTGAAGACCAAGCCGACCCAGCATTCGGTCAAGGAATTGCGCGGCATCGGCATCGCGCCCGACATCCTGCTGGTCCGCGCCGACCGTCCCATCCCTAGGGAAGAGCGCCGTAAACTGTCGCTGTTCTGCAACGTGCGCGAAAGTGCGGTCATCCAGGCACTCGACGTGCCGCACATCTACGACGTGCCGATGGCCTATCACAATGAAGGGTTGGATTCGGAAGTGCTGGCCGCTTTCGGCATAGATCCGGCGCCGAAGCCGCGTATGGAGCCCTGGCAAGCGGTGTCCAAGCGCATCCACAATCCGGAAGGCGAGGTGACCATCGCCGTCGTCGGCAAATACACCGGTCTCAAGGACGCTTACAAATCGCTGATCGAGGCGCTGTCGCATGGCGGTCTTGCCAACCGCGTCAAGGTCAAGCTCGACTGGATCGAGAGCGAAATATTCGAGAAGGAAGATCCTGCGCCGTGGCTGGAGAAGGTCCATGGCATTCTGGTCCCCGGCGGCTTTGGCGAGCGCGGCGCGGAAGGCAAGATCTTGGCGGCGAAGTTCGCCCGCGAGCGAAAAGTGCCGTATTTCGGCATCTGCTTCGGCATGCAGATGGCCTGCATCGAGGCAGCGCGTTCGCTGGCCGGCGTCGAGCATGCCTCGTCGACCGAATTCGGCCCGACCGAGGAACCGGTCGTCGGCCTGATGACCGAATGGCTGAAAGGCAACATGCTGGAGAAGCGCAGGGAAACCGGCGACCTCGGCGGCACCATGCGGCTCGGCGCCTATCAGGCGGACCTCGCCAAGGGCTCGAAAATCGCCGACATCTATGGTGACACGCAGATTTCCGAGCGTCACCGCCACCGCTATGAGGTCAATGTCGACTACAAGGAGCGGCTCGAGGATTGCGGCCTGGTCTTTGCCGGCATGTCGCCGGACGGCGTCCTGCCGGAGACGGTCGAATATCCAGACCATCCCTGGTTCATCGGCGTGCAGTACCACCCCGAACTAAAAAGCCGGCCACTCGACCCGCATCCACTGTTTGCCAGCTTCATCGAAGCGGCAGTGGAACAGTCGCGATTGGTCTAGGCCTGCCGCCCGGCTGCCGTGCAAACCTATGTCGCTCTGCTTTACAGCATCGTCCTGGGCGAGGGACGCCGGGTCGTCATGTCCGATCTCAGGGCTATGGCGCAAGGCCTGGGGCTGAGCAACCCGCGCACGCTGGTGGCGACCGGCAATCTGGTCTTCGAGGCGCAAGAAACGGAAATTGCAGTGCTGGAAGGGCGGCTCGAAGCAGCGTTCGAGGCAACCTTCGGCCGCCATGTCGATATCATCGTGCGCTGCGCAAATGACTGGTTGATGCTTGCGGCCGGCAATCCGTTTCCCGCCGAATCGGCTGCCGCCGCGGACCAGGTGGCGGTGCGCGTAATGCGCAAGCCCGTTCCGGCGGAAGCCGTCGCGGCGCTGGACGCCTATGTCGGCAAGGATGAAAAGATGCGGGCGGTCAGCGGCGACATCTGGGTCGTCTTTTCCCGCGAAACGCCAAGTTCTCGATTGCTTGCGGCGACAAGCCATAAACGTCTCGGTGTCGGCACGTCGCGCAACTGGAACACAGTCCGCAAATTGGCGGAGATGGTTGGCGGATAGGCGCTTTCCCTTCTCCCCTTGTGAGGGCTTTGCACGGGGAGCGAAGTGGAGTTCGGTGGTCAGTGGGGGCCTTTTTGAAGGCCGGCAGAGCGGTTTTCCGCGGCCCTTGCGGGGCCTTTGTCGGTTTAGGCAGCCATCCTGCCGGATTGTGGACGCACTCCTCCCTCATGTCCGCCTCTCATCGGGTGGATAGAGGACGCCAATCATGGTGCGCAGATTGTAAGCGCAGGCGGCCAGTA
>NZ_RZTA01000015.1:0-83380 GCF_004023115.1 Mesorhizobium sp. M6A.T.Cr.TU.017.01.1.1 | reverse complement strand
TCGCTGCCCTGACCTTGAATGCGAACCGTGCTTACTCGGCGGCGATTGCCATACTTTCGCTTTCTACTTTGACCGGCGCCCGCAACGCTGCGGAAAGCCAGCCCTTGCCGTCCAGTTCCTTCTCGGCCTGCAAGAAGCTTCGGGTTTCGGGGCGCGTTCCACCGTCGGCCCAGGACTTGCAAAAATGTTTGAGGATGCCTTCTCGCAAAAGGGAACGTCGGCTGGCAGGCCCGTGGCCCGGGACTGGGTGGCTGCCTTGGCCGAACTTGAAGCGAACCTCAAGCAGTGCTCCGCCAATTCCAGCCACTGGTCACTTGGCTCATCGCCGTGCCCTTGGTGCAAAATGGAAGGCGCCACTGGCGTCCCGCTGTTCTCAACCGTTGTTCCCGCCAGCGGGGCGACGCTTTTCGATATCGCCGGATTCCAGCGCAGGTGGACGCCATCCCGCATCCCGGGCCGGTGCCGACCGTCCCCGAGAAGAATGTGACACCAGATCCCAACGCCTTGAAGCTCAAGGGGCACGCGCGCCGCACCAACTTCCGGGCAGGAGTAGCGGCCGCAGTAGTCGGCGTCGCTGGCTTGATGATGGCGCAGATCTGGGTGCTGGGCATTGCCTTGGGGGTTTTTCTGGGGTTGAGAGGTTTCTTGAACAGGGACAGTGAGGCTGCGGAATACCGGCGCATCGCCGGCGAGGCCGCCACCCAGTGGAAAAACGCGCAAACCACGTGGATGCAGAGAGCCGGGCCGGATGCCTTCGACAGGCAAAAAACGGTGCTCGCCGGGCTCAGGCGCGAATGGGACATCTTACCTTCCAAACGGGTAGCCAGGATCTCGGAGCTCGAGCGCAACCGCCGTCAGGCGCAACTGCACCGGTTCCTGGACAACTTTGAAATCTCATCGGCAAAGATCGAGAGCATCGGACCGGGAAAGAAACAGGTCCTGGAGTCGTATGGCGTCGAAACAGCGCTCGATGTCGAGAGGAACAAGCTCTACAGCGTGTCCGGATTCGAACCCAAAACCGCGCAGAAGTTGTTAAATTGGCGAAGGTCCGTCGAAGCCCGCTTTGTCTTCGATCCCTCACGCGCGATCGATCCACGCGATATCGCGCAGATTGACCAGGATATTCTCGGCGACCGCAAGCGGCTGCAGGGCGCCTTGGTTCTCGGTCTTGAGCAACTCAAGCAGACAAGAGCCCAGATTCTTGCCGCCCGTGAACACAGTCGCCCGGAAATGGAGCGATTGCGGTTGGCATTGGATCAGTCGTCGGCAAACGTTGCCGCGAGTTCAGGTCGAGACGGCTAACGCTGGATCGCCAATCAGGCTCGGTGGGTTTTGGCATACCTTCATCACCCGGGTTGCGCGTCAGTGTGAAATACCCATTTCACCTTGTTGGAGGCCTCGACGATTTTGGCCGGTCGGAGCGCTGACTCGAAGGAGAGGTGAACGGCGGCTTTGCGCCTCATTCCAGCCGCTCGAATTGCCCAAGCCATTTCCTGAAAGCTGCCGATCCAGGGGATCCGTCTGGATGTCGATGGCAAGGGTGGTGGACGTACGGCTTCGCCACCAAGCAGGCCGCAACGGATTTCAGGATGTTACGGGTTAGGCGGTGACCCTTGGGCCACTCATGCAGCCATGTCTCATGCTGTCTCGAATCACGTTGTTGACGGTGCAAGCATCGCCGTCAAATCGCTCAGTCCGAGCGTGGCGGGCGCGCAACACTCAATCAGGTATAGCAGTCGCTAGGGCTATATGCATTTAGTGACACGGCCACCCGATCTTTGCGGTCGCAAGTCTTTACCAAGTGTCGTTTCTCGGCAAGGCTGATCATTGAGGCACTCACGCCGCGAGGATTGAAGAATGCTTAACCAGGCAGAAACACTCTACCCATCTCTGACCCCTCTTGCGGTCCAGGTCCGCTGGAAGGTTCCAACCGAATTTCCGGCGTGCCCGGACGAATTCACCGACGACGCCCTTCTTCTTTATGAATCGCGCCTCTCTTTCGGAAGTATCTTCGCGCGCAACCAGCTCTCCACGAGCCTCGTCGTCGACCGGAATCTCAAGGACGATGACCTGATCGTACTCACTCATTTTGCCGGCGACGCCATAAAGAATTGGGCAGTGGCCCACATTTCAATCCATGATGGCCTTTTCCATCACCGAAGCGAATTCACCTTCTTCAGTCTCAAGGGCGCTCTGAAGCACTTCTGCGAACTAGCTGGAGAGGACCTTGGCGACTCGATCGATGACTATTGCTGATGACGTATCAGCTGATGTCGATGCAGAAATGTTGCTGCATATTGACGATTCCGGTTGAGCGTGGGTGTCGAGTGTGAGCGATGACCTTGTGACGTCGGTCAGGTTCGAAGTCATGGTGCCAAACGGTATCAATAAGGATGATGCCGGAGGGGCCAAGATGGAACATGAGAACCTGCTAGTCGTCGGTGCCGACTTCTCGAAAATGCGCACGCGCTGACTACGACGTGGTGATCTGCAGACCTGAGGTGCGTTTGAGTTCCATATAGACCTAAACTCGCTATAAGATACGCATCATGCGTTGGAGTTGCACCTATATGCAGTTCAAGTCTCGGAATGTTCGTTCGCTGGCCGAGTGCGTCGTTGGCGATGCTGCCCACTTCCCGTACCGTTCAAGCAAATACATCACCGAATTCTTCGAAGACTGCGATCTGCCGTTCGTTCACGATGGCTCCACCCGCTGGGCGTGGGCCACGGACCGCCTGACAGAACTCCTGTCTGAACCATCGCCCCAGCCCCACGCGCTTCCTCCCCGTTTCGTCCATGTGTTCCGCATACTCATGGATAGGTCGGAAGCTGTCGACGATGACCTCGACCGATCAAAGGCATTAGAAATCCTCAACATCCCTCTGAAGAAAGAAGGCTACGAGGCGTACTTCGACGATGGGGGCACGCTCCAGTTCCGGCACATTGCAACGAAAAAGGTGTCAGAGGCTTCGAACCCTCACAGGCCCCTGGCGCCTGAGGAGGTCAGGCGGCGGGAGCAGCTCGCGACCTATCTCGACGCGTGCACCGAAGACGAACTAATCGAGGACGTTCTCTTGCCCATGTTCCGTCAACTTGGCTTCCACCGCATCACCGCGGCGGGCCACTCGGACAAGCAGCTCGAATACGGCAAGGACATCTGGATGCGGCACACGCTCCCCACCATGCATGTCATCTACTTTGGCATCCAGGCAAAGAAGGGGAAGATCGATTCATCGGGCATGACTAAGACCGGCAACGCGAACGTCGCCGAAATTCACAATCAGGTCGTCATGATGCTCGGCCACGAGATCTTTGATCCAGAGTTAAATCGTCGCGTGCTCGTAGATCACGCGTTCATCGTTGCCGGCGGCGAGATCACGAAGCAGGCTCGTAACTGGCTCGGCGGCAAGTTAGATCAAAGTAAGCGTGCCCAGGTCCTGTTCATGGACCGCGAGGATATCCTGAATCTCTTTGTCGTGACCAATATCCCACTCCCTGCGGCAGCCGTTCGAGGGCAGGCAACTCGGGAATCCAACGACATTCCCTTTTAGGGCGCCGAGCCGATCATATCAGGAGGGTAGTGATCCGGGCTGTGCGCAACGTCGTGGCGGATGACTCCTTTCTACCCAGTGGTCCGCAAAGCCGCCTGTCAGCTTGCGGGCCCAACGCGGTCATTTCGGAACATGCAAGCAGACTAAATAGCGATTGGAACTCAATAACCACGCGGCACAGCGTTCATGGTTTGTGCCTCGATGTTGCAACCAAGTTCGAATGTCGCGCCGCCAGCAAAGTAGAAATGTCGCAAAGGGGCAATTCGCAGGGCAGGTCGCAGCAATTTGAAGCGCGACAGTGACGCGCTTCTTGGCGCCGACGTGAGTATCCGATCGGGCGTAAGCTGGTCGGGGTTGCGCAGCCCGATCGGGTGCGGCTCAGCCAAGCTCCTCGGCTTTAGCTTTGAGAGCTGCCGCTACGGACGAGCTTCGTTGGCCGAGGTCGACCGCGGCGGGACCCTGTATTCGCTCAGCATCGTGACGACGTCGGCGATACGATTCCTGTCACTCTCCGTCAGCCGCAGATCGAGGTCGACGGATGCGCGCCCGACTTCCGGGACGGGGGCGTCAGCGGGCGCTTGCTCTCGCCGGGCGGAACCAGGCGGCCTGCCGGGCTTGCGACCACTTCTCACATAGCCGTTGCTCTCAGCGCCGTCAGGGATGCCGAACATATGGTCGGTCTGACCGGTGCGGCGTGGCCCGCGCTTGCTGCGTTGCAAGTCGCGGCCAACCTGCATCTCGGCAACCATCTCCAGAACGGCGTCCAGCCGCTTGTTCTCGACGATTGCCGAACGATGGACAGAGCGCAGCTCATCGAAGGCTTTGTAGGACAGGGCAACGCCCTCATGAATGATCTCGAGACGGCCATCGGGATAGTCGCAGACGACCACCTTCTTGCGGGCGAGCTTCTTCGCGGTGTCGGTCGGGTGGAGAATGAACATCACCTTGTCATAGCGCAGCGTCAGGGCGTCGGTCAGCGTACGGACCTCCTTGCGGCACAGGGCGCCGTCCAGGTTGTCATGAGCGGCGAGGGGACGGTGCATGTCCTTCGGGTTGCGGGGTTCCTTGGCAAAGCGCACGTTGAAGTCCGCCATGAACGCAGTCGCAAAGACATTGGCCGCCTCGATCGTGCTGATGCCGCGCAGGCGCAGCTCCTTCACAAGCCGGTCCTGCAGCGTCTGGTTGGCGCGCTCGACGCGGCCCTTCGCATGTGGGGAGTTGGCGCAAATGATGTCGATGTTGAGCTCGTAGAGCGCCCGGCCGAATTGCGTCAGGCCGCTGCCGCGATCCAACTTGGAACCATGCGTCGTCCGGAAGATGCCGTGCTTGTCACTGTAGAATGCCAGCGGCTTGCCCCATGCCTGGAGATAGGCCTTCGCTGCATGAAAGTAGTCGAACGTGTTCTCCGAGCCGGCAAAGCGCAAATGTAACAGCCGGCCGGTCGCGTCGTCGATGAAGACGAGCAGGGCGCATTTGGGCCCGCGCTCCTCGAACCACCAGTGATGCGAGCCGTCGATCTGCACCATCTCGCCAAGACAGTCGCGCCGGCCGCGCGGCTGATGCAGCCTCCGCTTGCGCTCCCGCCGCAACGTCCAGATGCCCGCCTCCGTCATCCATTTGCGCAAGGTCTCCTTGCTTACCGCAAGCTGGTGCCGCTCAAGCAGCTTCTCGCGCGCCAGCGTTGGACCGAAGTCGATGTAATGTTCACGGATAAGCTCCAGCGCAAAGTCGCGAACGCCATCAAGAATGCGGTTGTTGGAGGGACGGCCACGCGCCTTGTGGCGAAGGGCCGGCGCGCCTTCAGACAGAAACGTCTTCATCAGCCGCTGGACTTGCCTGGCCGAGACGCCAAGCAAACCCGCAGCTGTGGCACTGGTCATCCTTCGCTCGTTAACCCTCGAGAGAACCTCGATCCGCTGCAGCTCGCGTTCGCTCATCAGAACCAGTCCCAACCTGCAATCTCCTGTGCGCTCGAAGGCGAGGAGATTGGCAAGGCAAATGCAGGGGCGACATTCCTACTTTGCCAGATCCGGACATTTTAACTTAGCTGCTACATCAGAAAGTCGCATAAATGGCAGTGTGGAACTCAACGCGTTGTAAGGATGGCATAGAGAAGCAGTAGCCCCTTCTCTAGTCTCGCTACGGGAAAAATTCTGGAAAATGGGTCTGCTTGGCTGGACGCAGAACGTTGTGGTTATTCAGCCGGCATTTCTGAAGCTTCTCGAACACAAACAGCTTGCCGTCGCGCACACTGTCTTCGAGCGGCTTCGCCTTCGCCAGATGCGCCGCAATCGCGCTGGCCAGCATGCAACCTGTTCCGCGCATTGATGCGGCAATGCGCGGTGTGTCGAAGCGGGTTGGTGGTTGATCGAAACGCAACAGAATATCGGTCGATTGAGGTCCCGACGCATGCCCACCTTTGATCAGCAGGGCTTGAGCGCCGGCGGCCAGCAGTCTTTTTCCTTGTTGGAGCGCTCCGTCCTCATCCGATGCCAGTTCGGAACCAATAAGGAGCGCCAGTTCAGGGAGGTTGGGCGTGACAATGCAGCAAAGCGGCATCAGATCGCGCTTCATGGCAGCGATAGCGCCTGCTTCCAGAAGTGCGCGGCCTGAGGTGGAGGCCAGCAAAGGGTCGAGTACTGCGGGGACATGCGGAAATTTGCGCAGCACTGCGGCAACGGCAACAATGATCTTGGCAGTCGCCAGCATGCCGATCTTGATTGTGGCCACGTCGTTGGCCTGCAGCGCGGCGCACATCTGATTGGCCACCAGGCTAGGCGGCGAATGATGGATTTCGATCACGGCGTCGTGCGTTTGCACCGTTAGCGCTGTGACGGCGAGACAGGTGCGCACGCCAATGGCAGAGATCGTCTCGATGTCGCGTGCTATTCCAGCACCCCCGCTGGAATCTGATCCGCCAACGACAAGCACATGCGGTTCTCGTCTCATCGCCATCGGTCCGTCTTTTTGATCCATTCTCGCGTGCGCGCTTCGGGGTCGGAGCTCAACGTGATATCGGTGACCACTGCCGCGCTGTTGGCTCCGGCCTCAAAGACGCCGTCGAGGCGGTCGGGGTTGAGGCCGCCGATGGCGACCAATGGGATCGGCGTCACTCGCCGGTTCCACTCGCTGATCCGCTCTAGCCCTTGTGGCGCCCACTTCATCTTCTTCAAGACGGTGGGATAGATCGGACCGAGCGCGACATAGTCGGGCTCAGCAAACATGGCCGTTTCCAGCTCGACATGATCATGCGTGCTCAACCCGAGCCTGACACCGGCTGACCGTATCCTCGAGAGGTCGGCGGTTTGCAGATCCTCCTGGCCGAGATGCACGAAATCGCAGCCCTCCTCGATTGCCAGACGCCAATGATCGTTGACGATGAGCTGGCTTTTGTATTGGACACACAAGGCCTTCGACTTGCGGATCTCCGCGCGCAGCCCGGTTTCGTCCATGGTCTTGATGCGAAGCTGCACCAGCTTGACGCCGAGCGGCACCAGCCGCTCGATCCAGGCTGCACTATCGACGATCAGATAGAAGGGATCGAGCTTCATGAAAAAACCGCCCTGCCGATCGTCGGCGTTGACGGCATCGCGACCTCGCGCGGTTCGAGCATTCCCGAGCAAAAGGCTTCGCGGCCGGCTTCGACCGCCTTGCCGAAAGCACGCGCCATGCCGACCGGATCGGCCGCCTTGGCGACCGCCGTGTTCAGGAGCACGGCGTCAAAGCCGAGTTCCATGACGGTCGCCGCGTGCGACGGCCGTCCGAGCCCTGCATCCACAATCAGCGGGACGCCTGGGAATTGTGCGCGCATCGAGCGCAGCGCCGGAATGTTGACCGGTCCCAGGGCGGAACCGATCGGTGCGCACCACGGCATCAGGACCTTGCAGCCCGCTTCCAGCAGCCGCTCGGCGACGACAAGATCGTCGGTGGTATAGGGAAATACCGAAAAGCCGTCCTCGGACAGGATGCGGGCGGCTTCGACCAGGCCGAACACGTCAGGCTGCAGTGTGTCGTGGTTGCCGATCACTTCGAGCTTGATCCAGCTCGTCCCGAACACTTCGCGCGCCATTTTCGCTGTGGTGACCGCTTCCTTGACGGAGTGGCAGCCTGCCGTGTTGGGAAGGACCCTCGTGCCAAGCGAGCGGATCAGCGACCAGAATTCTTCGCCGGCCCTGCCGCCCGCCATCTCGCGGCGCAACGAGACAGTCACCACCGACGTGCCCGATGCGCTAACCGCATCGGCAAGGATGGCCGGCGAAGGATATTGAGCCGTGCCGAGAAGCAGCCGCGAGGAAAGCGCCGTTCCAAGAAGATCGAACATGCTAGCCTCCCTGCATGGGTGAGAGGATTTCGATCCGGTCGCCGTCGCTCAACTGGAACTCCGCCCGGTTGGCTTTGTGCACCAGGTCGCTGTTGACGGCCGTCGCCAGCCAATCGCCCTCATAGTCGAGCGCGGCAAGCAGTTCGGCCAGCGTGGTGGCGGCCACCTCATGCGCTTCGCCGTTGACCATCAATTTCATGAGCAAGCTCCTTGGTTCCGTCTTGATTGAAAACCAGGTCGGCAGCCTGGCGCGCCATGGCTGGGGCGAGGAGAAAGCCGTGACGATAGAGCCCGTTGATGGCTATGATCTCGCCGTTCGTTTCTACGCGCGGCAGGTTGTCGGGAAAGGCTGGACGGACGCCGACACCGGTTTCAACGATCTCGGCCTCGCCAAAGGCCGGATGGAGGGCGTAGGCGGCACCCAGCAGCTCCATCATCGATCGCGCCGTGACCGGTCCGACGGACTGGCTTTCAATCATCGTCGCGCCGATCATGAAACGGTGGTCGGTGCGTGGCACCACGTAGAGCGGAAAGCGCGGATGAAGCAGCCTGACTGGGCGCGACAGCGAGACATCAGGCGTATTCAGGATCAGCATCTCGCCGCGAACGCCGCGCAGTCGGCCATCGCCCGCGGCCATTCCCGTGCATTCGATCTGGCGATCGAAACCGGCACCAGCCGAAGCGTCGGCGCCGAAGTGGAACTCGACGCCCATCGCCGCCAGCCCATCATGAAGTGCTGCCATCGCCTGACGCGGGTCGAGATGGGCTTCGTCGGGGAAGAGCAGTCCGCGGCGGAAGCGGCCGGCGAGGTCGGGCTCGAGCAACACGATTTCATCCTCATCGACACGCCGATGACCCGAGGTGCGGCTGGCGAACCGGTCGAGTTCGCCCGCATCGCGCGGTGCGGCCACGAGCAGCGTGCCGGCCCGTGTGACCTGGCCTGGCGTCGCCGCATCCCACCAGTCGGCGGCATCGCGTCCGAGATCGAGCACCGGCTGCTCGGCGCTTTCGCACTCGCACCACGGCGCCAGCATGCCGCCGGCGAACCACGATGCATTGCCGCCGATGCCGTGCCGGATCTCGGCGACTGTGACCGTCGCGCCTCGGATGGCGAGTTCGAAGGCCGCGGCAAGGCCGGCAACGCCGGCCCCTTTGACCAGCACCCTCATGACGGTTCCGGCGCCTCTGGCATGAGCGGTACGCCGGCCTCGTCCGCTGGCATGTAGAGATCGCCACCTTCGCGATATTTTGCCGCCATGGCCGCCATGCCCTCTTTCTGGGCCTCGGCACGGATGTCGTGGGAGATGCGCATGGAGCAGAATTTCGGCCCGCACATCGAGCAGAAATGCGCCACTTTGTGCGCTTCCTTGGGCAAGGTCTGGTCGTGGAAGGAGCGTGCTGTTTCGGGGTCGAGCGACAGGTTGAACTGGTCCTCCCAGCGGAACTCGAAGCGCGCGCGGGAAAGGGCATTGTCCCTGACTTTCGCCGCCGGATGCCCCTTCGCCAGATCGGCCGCATGGGCGGCTATCTTGTAGGTGATGACGCCTACCTTGACGTCGTTGCGGTCGGGAAGGCCGAGATGCTCCTTCGGCGTGACGTAGCAAAGCATTGCGGTGCCGAACCAGCCTATCATGGCGGCGCCGATCCCTGAGGTGATGTGGTCATAGCCAGGCGCGATATCGGTCGTCAGCGGTCCAAGCGTATAGAACGGCGCCTCTCCGCAGACGGCGAGCTGCTTGTCCATGTTCTCCTTGATCTTGTGCATCGGCACGTGGCCCGGGCCTTCGATCATCACCTGGCAGTCCTTCGCCCAGGCGACCTGCGTCAGCTCGCCGAGCGTTTCCAATTCGGCGAATTGCGCTGCGTCATTGGCGTCGGCGATCGAGCCTGGACGAAGCCCGTCGCCGAGTGAAAAGGACACATCATAGGCGCGGCAGATGTCGCAGATTTCCGCGAAATGCTCGTAGAGGAAGCTCTCCCGGTGATGGTGCAGGCACCATTTGGCCATGATCGATCCGCCGCGCGAGACGATGCCCGTGACCCGGTCTACGGTCAGCGGGATGTAGTGCAGCCGCACGCCGGCGTGGATGGTGAAATAGTCGACACCCTGTTCGGCCTGCTCGATCAGCGTGTCGCGGTAGACCTCCCAAGTCAGGTCCTCGGCAATGCCGTTGACCTTTTCGAGAGCCTGGTAGAGCGGCACCGTGCCGATCGGCACCGGCGAATTGCGCACGATCCATTCGCGGATGTTGCGGATATTGCGGCCGGTCGACAGGTCCATCACCGTGTCGGCGCCCCAGCGGATCGCCCAGACCATTTTTTCGACCTCTTCGGCCATTGACGATGTGACAGCGGAGTTACCGATGTTGGCGTTGATCTTGACCAGGAAATTTCGCCCGATGATCATCGGTTCGCTCTCTGGATGATTGATGTTGGCGGGAATGATCGCCCGCCCGCGCGCCACCTCGTCGCGCACGAATTCCGGCGTGACGAAGTCCGGGATCGCCGCGCCGAAGCTCTCACCGTCGCGCTCAAGCTTGCCGCGCACGATCTCGCGTCCAAGGTTCTCGCGGATAGCCACGGACTCCATTTCAGGCGTAATGATGCCGGCGCGCGCATAGGCAAGCTGAGTCACCGCCTTGCCGGCCTTGGCCCTGAGAGGCCGGTTGCGAATGGGGAATTCCGGCGTCAGGCGCTCGCCCGTGACGAATCCATTGTCTTCCGGCCGGACATGGCGGCCGTCATAGGCCTCGACATCGCCGCGAGCCGTGATCCATTCGTGGCGAAGCCGGGCAAGGCCCCTTTCCATGCTGGTTTCGACAGTCGGGTCCGTATAGGGGCCGGACGGATCGTAGACGGTGACGGGTGGCTCGCCGGCAGTCGGATGAACAGAGATTTCGCGCATCGGCACCCTGATCTGGGGGTGGAGGAGGCCGGGCTTGTGGATTTTCCGCGAGGCGGGCAGTGGTCCCGTCGACACGGCGGGGGTGAGGGCATTCATCGTGAGGCTCCTTTGCTCATGCATTGGAGACCCAGTTCTGTGCCGGAAGGATGAAAAGACGCTTCTGTCGACCTGCCGAAACAGGACCTCGGGCATAAACTCCCGCAAAGCGCTTGCACCGTCCCTACGCCAGTATGAACTGGATCAGGTTCAACGGGTCACTGCGCCGCGAAAGCAAGCAGTATCTCAGCCCCTTGCCGGGACTCCCCTGGTGAATGCGTCAGGTTGGACGGGCCGACGCTATCTTGTCAAGCGCATTCGGGCGCCTTCGGCCGGTGGCGATGACCGGCGGCCTGTCAAAACCGGGCGGAGAGCTCGCGCATGCATCGGGGACAAGTCACGCCCCGGAGACCAGGGCTGGAATGGCCAAAGCCTCTTTCGCTTCGTGAAGGATGGAGAAACTGTATCGGCCATGTGCGTCGAGATCCACCGAGTAGCTCAGGCGGTCACGGATGTGGTTATCCTGGTCCAAGGTGACGATTCGCGGCTTCAGCGAGGTGATTTGCACCTCGTCCAGGTAAATGGAGTTGCAGATAATGATCTGGTCGTCGGGCTGGCAGGTGCGGGCGGCCGCTCGATTCAGGATGCAGCATCGGCGGCGTTCCCGATACCAATGATATCTTGCGGGCAACTTATGCAATCACCGGCTTCGTAAAACCCGACGGCGGCGGCCGTGTCCTGGCGCTGAGGATGTGCCGCTGTTCCAGCAGAGAAATCGCATGGGCCGCGGAGTTTTCGCTCTGCGTGGACGAGTTGACGCAATCGTTTAGCTTGCTTGCAGTTCGTACGACCGCCTTTGAAAGCAACTAAGCTATTGCATTGATATGTTGGTGCGGCGATCGATCGCTACATATCCGGCCGCCATTATCCGAGTATTGATCCGCCTGCTGTTGGCGTTGCCGTACATGGCAATCCCTGCGGGGTCGTCGGCGGCCGGATCGGCCGTGCCCTCCAGTCTGAATTCCCCTGCCGAAAACTTCCCTGGCTTGGCTATGCATGCGGTAGATGAGATCGCCGCCTACCGCGACCTGGTCGAGGAAGGCATCGACGCGAAGAATATCGCCGCCCAGTTCGGACAGTCTGGTTATCGCCATGCGTCAGCGGCTCAGACTTGCGGTCTCGAGAGCGGCCTTGCGGGTCACCTCCCTTATGATTCAGATGTTGGAAGACGGCTTCTCGTTACCCAATAGAAATGGCGACTACGGAACGCGATCGCGGCCATCAGGAAACACCTGTCTTCGGCTCAACCTCGACATGGCGTCCGATCGACCGCAGATATACAGCTATCTCGTCCATGAGATGATCGCGTTCGCCGTAGATTTCAGCAATCCTACGCAGCTGTGGCTCGACGGCCCTCCGTTGCGCCGGCGTCAAATCAGCATCGCCAAAGACGTATCCCAAGTTGCCAATCGCGCAAATGTTGCAGCCGGCGTCCGCAACTGCTTGCACGAATGCGGGAATGTCTTTTTCTTGCATGGTCTTCATGTCGAATCTCTCGTGAATGGCGAGCTCGCGCCCCCATGCTGCCTTTTCAGCGTGTCCTCTGGGCGGCGCAAGCCTTGAGCGTGATTGTGCCCGGGCAACCTCGACTATCCCGTCTGCCAACGCTCTTTAGAGTCGGTGGGGTCTGGTGATCGCAGGCTGGGCCACTCAAAAGCTTGCAAGAAGAAAGTCATGGCGACCATTGCTCAAGATCGCAAGGGTGCGTGCAAGACCTTCCGTTGGCAGTCATGCACGCCCACTCAGAGAGAGTCCGGCCGCGGAAATTCTCCCTTATTCGTAAGAGACACGGCGGATTGCCTTCCGACGGCACCCTTGCTGCAACGTGCGACCTAACGAGACATATCTCGTTCGCGTTCCCTCGACCTGTCTTCGTATTGCTGCTTGCCCTGCGATTTCAGGCCCTCTGCTAGCTCCTCGGCCGCTCTTTGGCCTGCAATGTCACTATTCAAGATCATGTCCGGCATCCCTGGATGGTCATAACCGTAACGCGCATGCAGCTTCCCTCAAGCGCAGCGCGTATCCGTCGATTAGTTTCGTCGTCCGGAACCCGAAGCCCTTATCCGGCCTGGTGTATCCATCATTCAACCGGTATACCGTTCCAAACTTTGGCGGACCATTTACCTCAGGCATGATCATCTCGCGTGACATTGTTTTTTGGCGGCGCCATCATCGCACGTGGCATTTTCTAAAAATCAAGACGTGTTAATTTGTAAAATCAGGGATGTGGCCGCGCCCGCTGCGAGGATTTGCAGGTAGCTCTTCAGCTCCAACACGATGTGTGAGGCGGCGGTGGAAAAAGGCAACCGACTTTTAATTGGCGGTACTTACTTCGGAAGCGCTGCAATCGATCCTGAGGATACTATTGATCGCGAGCGCCCAATGCGTCCGCCGTTGGATCCAGGTGACCTCGCCGCTCGCTCCGCGTTCGGCGCCCGTCGCAGAAAGGTAATCGCGCAATTGCTGCACATGCGCCTCGCGGACGTAGGCGTGGGATTCACGTCCGATTTCCAATTGATCGCGGCGTCGACCCGTCCTTTGATGATCGCGAAGGCATCGGCCCGTCCGGCGATATGCTTCGTCGCGAGCTCAGATTGCGATCTCGGGCACAAGGCGAGATCACAGTTCTGCGATCTGTGGTAACGCGAGCCCGCGAAGCGCCGCCGCGGCCTCTCTTTGGAATCTGGCCGAGAATCGTCGTCGTCTGAGATCAGTTGATCGAGCAGTTCGCGCGCGCGGGACGCGCTTGCGTCCAGTCTCTCCCGCGAGCTCGCCCGTGAGAAGCTCCTCCATCAGCTTCTGAAGGATGACGCCCCGACGCGCTCCGGCACCGACCACCTCCGGATGCTCAACGTGGCTCTCTGAGGTCACGACCCCATCGAGAGGGTCGCCCAGCCGATCAGCGTCGTGCCAACTGGGCCGGCGCCAGACGACCGGTGGGGCACTTTCCTCAATGCACCGCTGTTCGGCGGCAAACATGTCGGAAGACTGCTCGTTCGGCCGGGAGGCCAGCGGCTGCGTTTCCCGACGCGCAAAGGACGAAGCTCCAGCTCGGGAATTTCATACTGACGCAGATCGATAGAGCTGAACCAGGAGTCTTTTGACGCCTGAGGGTGTGGGGGACAATCAGAATATCTCGCACCCGTATGCAGGCCACATACCAGGTACGCTCACGCTGATTGGCATCTCGCCGGTTCACCGCCATTGCCTCAAGATGGCGGCCCCGCGACACGCTGTGTGGGGTTTGTCAGGTCCGCGCCACAGGCTTGGTAAGCCGATGTGTTGTTTGCCGTCGGCTAAAGAGCTGAACAGCAAGCATAAACTTCTGTCGCCGGCTCGATCCGTCAGATTGGAACGAGATTTGCACCCTTGAGGGTGAGACGACGGCAGCAGCCGACCGGCTCTCCTGTCGCGGACCCCGCGATCGACATAACCAAGGAAGGAGCCCAGCATAGCACAGGCACCGCCAGCCGAGAACTCCCCGATGGCCGGCGCGAGCCATGGGTCGGTGGTAGATCGGCTGGTCGGCATCGACCTCGCTCGGGGCCTGGCTGTCTTCGGGATGTGTGCCGCCCATCTCGGTCCCGACCCCGGCGAAGGAGGACTAGTCGGGTTTCTGATGGAACTAACCCATGGGCGGTCGTCCGCCCTGTTTGCCGTATTGGCTGTTTTTTCGATTCTCCTGATTACCGGTCGCAAGGCGCCGAAGTCGGGGGTTGCAGGTAGACAGGCCATTGCCAGAGTCGCAATTCGTGCCCTTGTTTTGGTCGCGCCCGGATGCGGCCCGACGCTTGGGCGGTGCCATGAAAGATGAAATGGCCGCCTCCGGTCTCGTTGACGAATTGGAGGCTATGGTGGCAAATAGACGCGTTGTCTGATCGCCGCTTTGATACTGGCGGTCCGATCCTGCTCAGACATTTAGATCCTTCAAGTTCACCTTCGGCCGCGTCGGCATCTTGCCGACTGGCTTTACGCATCCACGTCATTCCGCCGATGCTTCTGCACCGGGCCAAGTCGACATTTATCCCCACTTGGTGCCTCTTACAGACCATCGTGTTTCAGCATCAGTCGGTTCCTATTTTGCCGAGACTCAGGACCGATTGATACTGTGCCGTTAGTGAACGCTACCCGGGATCTCGACTGGCTAAAGGCTCGTTGTTCGCAGCTCATCCTGGCCAAGACGTTGTTAGCTGGCCATTTCAACACCATCGAAGTGGCTGACCAGGTGAATGCAATGCTCGACCGCTTCCTAGCAGTCGGCCTCCGACGCCGCGCCACTACGCGTAAGTAAAATATGTGCGCAGGACGCTGCATACACGTTAGTGGTGGGTTTGGTCGGGTTACGACCGTCGATCAGCTGACCAGCTGTTTGATCGGGAGCTGGATCATCTGCCGCCGGAGGCGCGGTGGCGCGAATGGATGCAGCGCGTCGAGGCGACGATCTTTGCAGCCAGCGAGCCCGTTGGCCGTGCGACGCTGGCGCGGATCGTCGGCAAGAACTGCAGCATCGATCTGCTAATCGACGATATCCGCGAAGAGTTGCGCGGCCGGCCCCTATGATTTGGTCTCCGTCGCCGGCGGCTGGAAACACCTGACCCGCCCGGCCTATGCCGACGCCATCCGCAGTGCATTTGGCAAGGCCGTCGGAGACAGCGTGCGTGGTGTAGACCTGACCCAGTCGGACGTGCTGGTGTTGATGTGCATCGCCTATTTCCAACCGATCACCCGTGGAGAGCTATCGCCATTCTTCGGCAAGGAGATCAGCCGCGACCTGGTCGGCCATCTGCGTGGTGCGAAGCTCATCGCCTCCGGTCCACGCAGCCCGACCCCAGGCGCGCCCTACACCGACGTGACGACAAAAGAGTTCCTGGTGGAGTTCGGGCTCGACACGCTGCGCGACCTGCCGGATTTCGAGGCGCTCGAGGATGCTGGACTTCTGTCGAAGGGGAAGCTGCTGGAGGGCGCCATAGTGCCCGGCTTTTCCTCCCATCACTACAACGCCGACGTCGAGATCGAGGATTAGCTGCTCGCTGCCGCGCAGCAGCCGACCGCCGGCGCGTGATGCTGTTCAAATCTCCGCCGAACGTCGGGATCTTCGGTACGCATAAAGAGAAGCGGGTCTAATCAAACAATGAAGCGACACCCTTCGGTAGCAAGCGCCTCAAGTTGCGAGCTTGGCGTCCTTGGAAAACGGTAGGCGAAGGAGACGTGTACGTCAGTCAGTTATTACTGTGCTCAGGTGCTCTCTGGCTTGGCGCGAAGTCACTTCTTTGGTCTCATCTGCGGTCGAGCTGCCTCTGCGGCGTCACTTTGGATCTGCGATTAAAGTCTCAAGCTCCACGATATCTGCAGTGAATTTATGAGAGACGGACCGCGATGGGTACCGGCAGCTTGATTGTCGTAACTGTGGGTTTTAGCCGATCGTTAAAGATTCCACCCCTTTGCCATGTGGGTAACAGCGCCGTTTTTCCCATTGACGTCAAAACATCAGAACAAAGTACCTTAGCTCTACAGATTTAATAGAATATCGTTTGATCTGGTTTGGTGCGGCCTAACGCGCATGCAAAGTGTGGGAGATTGATGACTTGGCACGATTATCGGTTCTCGGAATATCGGGCGGCGTAAGCAACCCGTCCCGCACCACGGCGGTGGTCAATGCGCTGGTCAAGGCGGTCGCGTTGCGCGTGCCTGCAGACACCGGTCTGATCGAGATCACGGAGGCGGCACCCTCACTTTTCGCCGGACTATCCCGCGGCGCACTTGGCGCATCTGGAGAAGCGATTATCCAGCGTGTCGAGAAGGCCGATTTGCTCGTGGTCGGAACGCCTGTCTATAGGGCTTCCTACACTGGCGCCCTCAAGCACCTGTTCGACCTGGTCGATTATCGCGCGTTGACGGGCAAGACCGTGCTTCTCGCCGCGACCGGCGGGAGCCCATACCATGGCCTGGTCCTCGAACATCAGCTCCGGCCATTGTTCGGCTTTTTTGGCGCTGTCACCGTCCCTACGGGCGTCTACGGCGCGCCCGACGATTTCGTCGATGGCGAAATCGTCGGCGCAGCCATCATCGAGCGCATTGCAAGGGCTGCCACCGACGCGGTCTCCTTGCTCAACTCCAGTCACGCAAATGCTGCCGTCGCCACCCGCGTCGGCTGAGCCAATCAACAGGGGAAACGACGACATGAGTTCGCATTCCGACGCCATCAAATTCGCCTACTGGGTCCCGAATGTTTCCGGCGGCCTGGTGATCTCCAACATTGAGCAGCGGACAGGTTGGGATATCGACTACAACCGCAAGCTCGCCCAGATTGCCGAGGCCAACGGGTTCGACTATGCGCTGAGCCAGATCCGTTTCACGGCCGGCTATGGGGCCGACAACCAGCACGAATCAGTCTCGTTCAGCCATGCCTTGCTTGCCGCGACCACAACGCTGAAGGTTATCGCAGCGATCCTGCCCGGCCCGTGGAACCCTGCGCTGGCGGCCAAGCAGATCGCTACCATCAACCACCTGACCAATGGCCGCGTCTCCGTCAATGTCGTCAGCGGCTGGTTCCGAGGCGAGTTCGCCGCGATTGGCGAACTCTGGCTCGATCATGACGAGCGCTATCGCCGGTCGGAGGAATTTATCCGAGCGTTGCGCGGCATCTGGACGGAAGACAGTTTCACGCTGAAGGGCGATTTCTACCGCTTCACCAACTATTCCATGAAGCCGAAGCCGATCGAGCCCTTGCCCGAGATATTCCAAGGCGGCTCGTCGCGAGCCGCTCGCGACATGGCGTCTCGTGTCTCCGATTGGTATTTCACCAACGGCAATACCCCGGAGGAGATCCGGAAGCAGGTCGACGACATCCGCACCAAGGCGAAAGCCAACGGCCACAAGGTTAGGATCGGCGTCAACGCTTTCGCCATCGCCCGCGAGAGCGAGCAGGAAGCGCGCGCCGTGCTCGACGAGATCATCGCCAAGGCGAATCCGGAGGCGGTGCAGGGCTTTGCCGATCAGGTCAAGAATGCCGGCAAGGCCTCGCCGGAAGGCGAAGGCAATTGGGCGAAATCCTCCTTCGAGGATCTCGTGCAATACAATGACGGCTTCCGCAGCAATCTCATCGGCACGCCTGAACAGATCGCCGAACGCATCCTGAAGCTCAAGGATGCCGGCGCCGACCTGATCCTGCTCGGCTTCCTGCATTTCCAGGAAGAGGTCGAGTTCTTCGGCAAGCGCGTCATCCCATTGGTGCGCGAACTGGAAGCAGCTCGCGACAGGGAGCTTGTCGCCGCGGAATAGGTCAGGCGCGGCCTTCGGGCCGCCGCCAGCTCTCCTTCAAAAACAGGGACGTTTCATGATTGGTGCTTCGCTGGGAGCCGCCGCATACGAGCGCGCGCCCGAAATTTCCCGCATTCTTGCTGGTGTTGGCCCCGTGGAGGACACGCGCCGGGCGCGCCTGTCGGCAAAGGCTGATGCGATCCTGACGCTGAATGGGATCGGTATTTCCTTTGGCGGCGTCACGGCATTGAGCGATGTCGACCTTGAGGTCAAGAGCGGCGAGATCCGCGCGGTGATCGGCCCCAACGGCGCCGGCAAATCCTCGCTGATCAACATCATCAGCGGCCTCTACCACGCCGACCACGGCACGATCACGATCGACGGACAGCCATTTGCCCGGGTGCCGGCGAACCATCTGGCGCGACTGGGCGTTGCACGAACCTTCCAAAACCTGGCGCTGTTCGGCGGGCTTTCGGTGCGTGACAACATCGCGTCCGGCCGCGTCCACACCAGGCACGCCAGTTTTGTCGAACACATTGCAGGCCTGCCACGCGCCCGGCGCGAGGATGCCATGATCGCCGAAAAGACCGATCAGATAGTCGCCTTCCTGCATCTCGAAAGCGTCGCCGACCGCCTCGTCGCCACCTTGCCTTACGGCCTGCAGAAGCGGGTCGAGCTGGCGCGCGCGCTGGTCGCCGAGCCGAAGCTGCTGCTGCTCGACGAGCCGATGGCCGGCATGACGGCGACCGAGAAGGCCGAGATGGCCGGCTTCGTGCGCGCCGCGCGCGACCGGCACGGCGTCACCATCATCCTGATCGAGCACGACATCGGCGTTGTCATGGGCCTCTCCGACCGCGTCGCCGTGCTCGACTACGGCCGCAAGATCGCCGACGGCACGCCGGCCCAGGTGCGCGCCGATCCTGCGGTGATCCAGGCCTATCTCGGCACCGCCGAGGGCGAAGACAGCGAGGGCATCTGATGAGCTACTATGATTTCCTCTTCGTCATCGAGGTGCTGGTCGGAGGCCTGCTGTCGGGCGTCATGTACTCGCTCGTCGCCATCGGATTCGTGCTGATCTACAAGACCTCGGGCGTGCTGAACTTCGCGCAAGGCTCGATGGTGCTGTTTGCAGCACTCACTTTCGTCAGCCTGGTCGAACGCCGCGTCCCTTTCGCGCTTTCGCTGCTCATCACCTTCGCGGTCATGGTCGCGCTCGGCTTCACCATCGAGCGGACCGTGCTCAGGCCGCTGGTCAACCGCTCGCCGATGACGCTGTTCATGGCGACGCTGGGCCTCTCCTACATCATCGAAGGTGCCGCCCAGCTTATCTGGGGCACGCAGGTGCACGGGCTCGACCTCGGCATCGACGACACCCCCTTCGAGGTCGGCGGCGTACTGATCTCGTCCTTCGACCTGCTGGCGGCGGCGATCGCCGCCGCCATGGTCGCAGGCCTCAGCGCCTTCTTCTATTGGACGCGGATCGGCCTTGCGTTTCGCGCCGTCGCCGACGATCAGTTCGCGGCCCTCGCCGTCGGGCTGCGGCTGCCTCGCATCTGGGGCACCGTGTGGACGGCGGCCGGCTTCGTCGCGCTGGTCGCCGGGCTGTTGTGGGGCGCGCGTCTCGGCGTCCAGTTCTCGCTGTCGCTGATCGTGCTGAAGGCGCTGCCGGTGCTGGTGCTTGGCGGCTTCGATTCCATCCTCGGCGCCATCGTTGGCGGCCTCATCATCGGCGCCAGCGAGAAGCTGGCCGAGGTCTATCTCGGCCCGTTCGTCGGCGGCGGCATCGAGGGCTGGTTCGCCTATGCGCTGGCGCTGGTGGTGCTTTTGGTGCGCCCCTCCGGCCTGTTTGGCCAGAAAACCGTCGAAAGGGTCTGAACCATGGCCGTGCAAGCTCTCGACACCGCAAGGCTTCCAGTCGACTGGGCGAAACTCGTTCAGAAGCTGGCATTGCCGACCGCCCTGTTCGTCGTCGCCTACGGCGTGGTCCCTGCCTATGCTTCGGGCTATCTGGTCGAGGCGATCCTGCTGCCATTCCTGGCGCTCAGCCTGGCGGCGGTCGGCCTCAATTTGCTGACCGGCTATTGCGGCCAGCTCTCGCTTGGCTCTTCCGCCTTCATGGCGGTGGGCGCGTTCGGCGCCTACAATTTCAGCCTTAGGGTCGAAGGCCTGCCGCTGGCGGTGACCATGATCCTGGCCGGAATTTCCGCCGCCGGCTTCGGCGTCGTGTTCGGCCTGCCCAGTCTCAGGCTGCGCGGCTTCTACCTCGCCGTCTCGACGCTCGCCGCCCAGTTCTTCGTGCAATGGGCGCTAACCAAGTTCGGCTGGTTCTCCAACGACAACCCGTCCGGGGTGGTCTCGGCGCCGCACCTGGCCGTCGCCGGTCTTTCGCTCGACAGCGCGACCGGCCGCTATTTGCTTTCGGTGACGACGGTGATCCTGATCACAGTGCTCGTGTCGAGGCTGGTCAACAGCGCCACCGGCCGCAACTTCATCGCCGTGCGCGACAACGAGACCGCGGCACGGGTCATCGGCGTTCCGGTGCTCAAGACCAAGCTGCTCGCCTTCGCGCTGTCGTCCTTCATCATCGGCGTTGCCGGCGTGCTGTGGGCCTTCACCTATCTGCGCACCGTCGAGCCGGCCGGGTTCAACCTCGACCGCTCGTTCCAGATCCTGTTCATCATCATCATCGGCGGGCTGGCTTCGATACGCGGCGCCTTTCTGGGCGCGGCGTTCATCGTCGTCTTCCCGCTCTTTCTGTCCCGGCTCGGCGCCTTCGTGTTCGGCGGCCTGTTCGATTCAGGTGTGCTCGACATGAGCCAGCGCATCGTGCTTGGCGCGCTCATCATCATCTTCCTCATCGCGGAACCGAACGGGCTGTCGGCCCTCTTCGACCGCCTGAAACGACGGATCGGCTCGAGGTCCAGCTGAGCGCCGCTCGACATCCTCTCACGGACCACAACCTCAGGAGATGCAACCCATGACCTTCTTCAGTCACCTACGAAAGGCGGCGATCGCCACGGCCTTCGTCTTCGGCGCGACGGCGGTTCACGCCGACGAACAGTATTTTCCTCTGCAGAGCTACCGCGTCGGCCCCTATGCCGCCGGCGGCACGGGCTTCTTCGGCGGCTTCATCGACTATCTCAACCTGATCAACATCCGAGACGGAGGCGTCAACGGCGTCAAGCTGACCTGGAGCGAAGGCGAGACGCAGTATGAGGTCGAGAAGGGCGTCGAGGTCTACGAACGATTGAAGAGCAATCCCGGCATCGCCGCCTGGAACCCGCTTTCCGTAGGCATCGCATACGCCATGATCGACCGCATCACCGATGACAAGGTTCCACTGATAACCATCAACCACGGCCGCACCGACACGACAGATGGGCGCGTGTTCCCTTACGTCTTCCCGCTGCTGCTCAATCCCTACAGCGAGACCTCCGGCATCGTGAACTACATCGCCTCCAAGGAAGGCGGCCTCGACAAGCTCAAAGGCAAGAAGATCGTGGTGCTCTATCACGGCTCGCCCTACGGCAAGGAGACGATCCCGATCTATGAATTGCTTTCGCAGAAATACGGCTTCGAGCTGTCGCACATCGAGGTGCCGCATCCCGGCAACGAGCAGCAGGCGCAATGGCTGACGATCCGGCGCGAGCATCCGGATTACGTGGTGCTGCGCGGCTGGGGGGTGATGAACCCCGTTGCCCTGAAAACCGCCCAGAAGACCGGCTTCCCGGCCGACCATATCGTCGGAAACGTCTGGTCCAACTCCGAGGAAGACGTCATCCCCGCCGGCGATGCCGCTAAGGGCTACACCGCCATCACCACCCAGGCCTCGGGCGAGCAGTATCCGGTGGTCCAGGAGATCGTCAAAACCGTCTACGGCGCCGGCAAGGGCAATCTCGAGGACAAGAGCCGCATCGGCTCGGTCTACCATAATCTCGGCATCGTCAATGGCATCCTTAATGTCGAGGCGGTCCGCATCGCACAGGCGAAGTTCGGCAACCGCACGCTGACCGGCGACGAAGTGCGTTGGGGCTTCGAGCATCTCAAGCTCGATCCGGCGCGCGTCGAGGCACTCGGCGCCAAGGACCTGTTCCACTCGATCAACGTCTCCTGGGACAATCACGAGGGTGACGGCTACGTGACCTTCCAGCAATGGGACGGCAAGAAGTGGAATGTCGTCTCCGACTGGATCGCTCCCGACTGGAAGCTGCTGCGTCCGATCATCGAGAAGTCGTCCGAGGCCTATGCCAAGGAAAAGGGCATCAAGATCCGCACAGCCGAGGACGCCGACGCGGTGGTCAGCAACTGAATTTGGTATGGCGCGGCCGACAAATCTGGCCGGCCGCGCCATCCACCTTCCCGAGCGGAGTCATCGATGTCCATCCCGGAATACCCGATACTGTCAGTTAGCAGCGTGGAAGCTGTCTACAACGGCGCCATCGCCGCCCTACACGGCGTCGACTTGTTGGTTGGCAGGGGCGAGATCGTCGCGCTGCTCGGCTCCAACGGTGCCGGCAAGACGACACTGCTGCGCGCCGTATCCAATCTCCTTCAGACTGAGCGCGGCGCCATTACCGCCGGTCGGATCACCTTCGGTGGCGAGGATGTTTCAAGGGCAAGCCCCTCGCACCTAGTCCGCAGCGGCCTTGTCCAAGTCCTCGAGGGCCGGCATTGCTTCCGCTCGCTGACGGTCGAAGAGAACCTCTTCACCGGCGCGCTCGGACGCTCGTCCTCTCGCACTGGCGTCAAGGCCGACCTCGATCGTGTCTATTCACTTTTCCCAAGGCTCGCCGAGAAGCGGCGAACCCGGTCCGGCCTCACTTCCGGGGGCGAGCAGCAGATGACGGCTATCGGCCGGGGTCTGATGTCGCGGCCGAAACTCTTTGTTCTGGACGAGCCGTCGATGGGGCTGGCACCGCTGATCGTCGACGAGATCTTCAGCGCCCTGAAATGGCTCAACCGCGACGAAGGCCTTTCGATCCTCGTTGCCGAACAGAATTCGGCGGTCGCGCTGAAATACGCCGACCGCGCCACCGTGCTCGAGAACGGCGTCAGCGTGCTGGAAGGATCGGCTGCCGACTTGCGCCAGCGCACCGATATCAAAACCTACTACCTCGGCGGCGCGCCGCTTCCACCGCAACATTTTCCCAAGGAGACAGCAGCATGACCATCCAATCCAGGCAGGCGTCGGATAGCCGCAGTGCCGTCCCGCCGGTCGAACGACCCTCTGCCAAGGCGCATGTGATCAAGGCCGATGCCGAGGCAATCGCTGTCGCCGAAAAACTCGCCGCCGAATTCGCCAGGGATGCCTCCAAGCGGGATCGTGAACGCATCTGGCCGAAGGAAGAGCTCGATGCGTTTTCGCAGAGCGGCCTGTGGTCGATCAACGTGCCGAAAGCCTATGGCGGGCCGGAGCTCTCCTATGTGACCCTGTCGAAGGTGATCACCATCATCTCGGCGGCCGATCCGTCGCTCGGCCAGATTCCGCAGAACCATCTTGGCGTCGTCGCCGCTATCCGCACCGTCTCCGACGAGGCGCAGAAGAAGCTGCTTTTCGCTGAGGTGCTGTCCGGCACGCGCTTCGGCAACGCGTTCTCCGAGTTCGGCTCCAAGCGCGCGGCCGACTTCGAGACAAAGTTCGTCGACGCCGGCGACCATGTCGTGGTCAACGGCCAGAAATTCTATTCGAGCGGTGCTCTGCTTGCCCATCTGGTGCCGATCGTGGCCCTCGATGACGAGGGGCGTGCCTGGTATGCCATCGCCGATCGCGGCGCGCCCGGGCTGACGGTCATCGACGACTGGTCGAGCTTCGGACAGAAGACGACTTTGTCCGGCACGGTCCTGCTCGACAATGTCAAGGTGCCCAAAACGCATCTCGTCCCCGGCTATAAGGGCTACGACAGGCCGACGGCCGACGGCGCCATCTTCCAGATCATCCAGGCCGCGGTCGATCTCGGCATCGCCAAGGCGGCGATCGACGAGACTGTCGGCTTCGTGCGCACCAAGTCGCGCGCCTGGATCGACAGCGGCGTCGATCATGCCTGGCAGGATCCTTATACGATCCAGGCGATTGGCGACCTTCGCCTGCGGACCAACGCGGCAGAGGCGGTTCTGGAAAGGGCCGGGCTTGCGGTCGATCGCGCCGTGGCCGACCCGAACGAGAAGACCGTCGCGGAAGCGCAGATCGCGGTTGCCGAATCCAAGATTCTCACCACAGAGATCGCCATCATTGCCACGAACAAGCTGTTCGAGCTCGCCGGCACACGCTCGACGCTGGCCGAGCACAATCTCGACCGGCACTGGCGCAACGCCCGCACCCACACGCTGCACGATCCGGTGCGCTGGAAATACGCGATCCTCGGCAACTACTACCTCAACGACGTAAATCCGCCACTCCATGCCTGGAGCTAGTGAGCGCCTCCAAATCACAGAGGACCATTCATGAGCATTGCCACTCCCGACAGGATCAAGGTCCTGTGGTTTCTGCCGACTCATGGCGACAGCCGCTATCTCGGCACCTCAGAGGGGGGAAGGGCGGTCGACTTGCCCTATCTCACCCAAGTCGCGAAAGCCGCCGATGCCATCGGCTACTATGGCGCGCTGCTGCCGACAGGACGCAGTTGCGAAGATAGCTGGGTCGTGGCGTCGGCGCTGGCACCGCTGACGCAGCGGCTTCGCTTCCTTGTCGCCGTCCGGCCGGGCCTGCAATCGCCGACGCTAGCCGCGCGCATGACCTCGACGCTCGACCGCATTTCCGGCGGACGCCTGCTCATCAACGTCGTCACCGGCGGGGATCCGGTCGAGAACAAGGGCGACGGCATCTTCCTCAGCCATGACGAGCGCTATGAGGTGACGCGGGAATTCCTCGACATCTACAAGGCGGTGCTTCGCGGCGAGACCGTAGCGTTCGCAGGCAAGCACTTCCGTATCGAGGACGGTCGCCTACTGTTTCCGCCCGTGCAGACGCCACATCCGCCGCTCTATTTCGGCGGCTCGTCCGATGCCGGTAACGCGGTCGCCGCCGAACAGATCGACAAATATCTGACCTGGGGCGAACCGCCGGCGGACGTCGCGGCAAAGATTGCCCATGTGCGCGGTCTTGCCGAGAAAGCCGGGCGCCAGGTGACTTTCGGCATCAGGCTGCATGTCATCGTCCGCGAGACCAATGATGAGGCCTGGGCCGATGCCGACCGCCTGATCAGCCGCCTGGACGACAACACGATAACCGAGGCGCAGAAGGTTTTCGCGCGCATGGATTCCGTCGGCCAGTCGCACATGAGCCGGCTTCATGGCGGCCGCCGCGACAAGCTCGAAATCAGTCCGAACCTGTGGGCTGGCGTTGGCCTGGTGCGCGGCGGCGCCGGCACCGCCCTGGTCGGCGATGCGGCGACAGTTGCGGAACGGATCGACGAATACCGGCGCATTGGCATCGATAGCTTTATCCTGTCCGGCTATCCGCATCTGGAGGAGGCCTATCGGTTCGGCGAACTGGTGTTGCCGTTGTTGCCGCTCGATCATGAAATCTCGACCCGCCCGACGACCGTCAACATGGGACCGTTCGGCGAAACGGTGGCCGGCGACCATCGGCCTTCGGCACCGCGCGCGAGTCAGTCTTGAGCGCCAGAGACTTGGGCAGGGGACCGGTCGTAGCCATCATCGGTGGCGGCTTTTCCGGTGCGGCGACCGCGTTTCATCTTGCGCGGCTGCTGCCCGCCGGTGCTGCCGATATCGTGGTCGTCGAGCCCAGAGACGGGCTCGGCTATGGTCTGGCCTACTCGACGGCCGATCCTTCACACCGCATCAACGTGCCGGCGTCGAGAATGACGCTGATCTCCGGCCAGGACAGCCACTTTGCCGATTGGCTGGAGCAGACCGGCGCGATTCTCGACGATGCCGAGGCTATTGCCGCAAATGGAGCACTCTACCCACAGCGACGCGTTTTCGGGCGCTACGTGGAATCTTATCTCCAACCCTTTCTCTTCGGCAAAGTGATCCGTCATGTCAGGTCCGCCGTCGCGTCAGTCGAGCTCAGTGGCCAGGGCTACATCCTGATTCTCGCTGATGGAAGGACGCTCGCAGCCGACGCCCTAGTGATTGCGGCGACGCATCCGCCACCCGCCTTGCCATCGGCCCTGCGGTCCGTGGCTGCTGCAGCCCGGCTGTTGGCCAATCCCTATGATCTCGGAGGACTGCAAGCGATCGGCCGCGACGACCATGTGCTCGTAGTCGGCACTGGACTGACGTCGGCGGACATCATTGCCACGCTGGACCGCAATGGGCATCGTAGCCGCATCGTCGCGCTGTCACGTCATGGTTATCGTTCGCGCAGCCACGCGGTGCTCCCGGTCGACCCGATTGGTGATTTCATCAGTCTGCCTTCACGCAGCGCAACAGTGATGCTCAGACGCATCCGGGCCACGATCCTAGATGCCAAGCGTCGGGGCGAAGACTGGCACCCGGTGCTCGATGCCGTCCGACGTCAGGGACAAATCATCTGGCAGGCCCTGCCGCTCGACGAGCAACGCCGCCTCGTGCGCCATTTGCGCACGCTGTGGGATGTGCATCGCTTCCGCATCGCGCCACAGGTCGCGGACGTGCTCGATCGCCGCGTTGCCGAAGGCATGCTCGCCTATCGCGCCGCATCGATCGTCGGCGCCGAGCAGGTCGACGGGCGCATTCGCGTCGCGATGCGGCCAAGGCGCCAACCCACTCAGACAACCGAGACGTTCGACAGGGTGGTCGTCACGACCGGGCCGGCGCATGCCGAGATTTTCCGGACCAACACAGCAATTGCCGATCTCGGGCGAATGGGACTGGTCCGGCTAGACCCGATTGGCCTTGGCCTGGCGACCGACAGCCAAGGCCGTGCGCTCAGCACTTCCGGCCGACCGACCGACAGCATTTTCGTCAGCGGGCCGCTGGCGCGCGGCAGCGTTGGCGAATTGATGGGAATTCCCGAAGTCACCGCGCATGCCGAGCGTATAGCCGCTGAAATCCACCAATGGCTTGGATACCAAACGGCGTTGCGTCGTAAGGCGTCGTGAAGCTGCAAACACGATGAGGCTATCCAGATGACACTCACCGAGCGTATTGCGAAGGTGGAAGCCCATCGTGTCGTAAATAGGCCACTGGTCGCGTGCCGCTCCTGGCGCTTTTAGCAGATCCGCTCGACCTCGGAGGTGCCGATCTCCATGCCCAGACTTCGCACCGGCGTCCACCGCTTTGATGACGATCCGAGACGATCAGCCCACCGCGGCGGGTCGAGAAAGCACTGGGCGGGAAGACGCCTACAGCGAGGCTGCTCGCCTTGTGGCCGCAGAGAGGGAAAGAATCTGCCGCCGGACATCGACTTCAGTGGTTTAGAGAAGGCGGCTCGGCAGCGACCTCTGCGTGAACCCAGACGCCTTGAAAAGCCCGATGCGTCCGGATTTTTGGCGGTGATCTTCATCAAATGCGATGAGCTGCAATTTCTGGCGACGGCCACGCTAAGGGCGGGCCTCCAGCACCATGTTGAACGGTGTCTCCGCGGCGCGACGCAATCGCTTGAAGCCGCCGCCGGTCACCACCTTGCGCAGCCTCGCCTCACCGGCCTGGGCTCCAAGCGCGAGCCCGACTTCCTGCGACACGGACGCGGGCGTGCACACGAACGTGGAAGCGGCATAGTAAACGCGTCCGACGGGATTGAGGTTCGCCGCCAGATGATCATGCGCGAACGGCTCGACGATCATCCACGTGCCATCCGGCTTGAGCGATCCGTGGACATGGGTGGCGGCGCCCGTCGGGTCGCCCATGTCGTGAAGGCAATCGAAGAATGTGACGAGGTCGTAGGTTCCGGGATAGCTCTTGGCGGCCGCGACGTCGAACCGCGTGTTGACGCCGACGCCGGCTACCTCGGCCGCCTTGCGGGCGCGCTCAATCGAAGGGGCATGATAGTCGAAGCCGACGAAGCGCGAATTGGGGAAGGCCTGTGCCATGAGCACGGTCGAGGCACCATGACCGCATCCAACATCCGCGACGTCCACGCCGCGTTCGAGCTTCTCGACGACGCCCTCCAAGGCCGGCAGCCAGGAGTCGATCAGATTGGCATTGTAGCCTGGACGGAAGAACCGCTCCGTACCGCGAAACAGACACGCGCTATGATCGTGCCACCCGACGCCATTGCCGGACTGGAATGCCTGCCTCACCTTTTCTTCATCGAGCCACAGCGCGGACAGGAACTCGAATGCGCCTGCCATGAAGGCCGGGCTGTCTTCATCGGCGAACACCAGCTCTTGCTCGGCGTTGAGATAGAATTTGTCGCTCGCTTCGTCGTAGTCGACGTAGCCCGCCGCCGCCTGCCCGGAAAGCCATTCCCTTACGAGGCGTTCCTGGGTGCCGGTGCGTGTCGAAAGTTCGGCGGCCGTCATCTTGCCGCCTTCGCGCAATGCCTTGAACAGGCCGAGTCTGTCCCCCAGCAGGACTCCCGCGCCCGTTGCGATCGCACCGAGATCGCCGACCATTTTCCCCAAGAATGCGTCCAACTTTTCCTGATTCGCTTCAGACATCTGAATCTCCCTTTGGGTTCAATCTCTCCAGGCGACGGAGCCGTGCTCGTCATGAGGCGCCTTGAGCATCAGATGCTCGAAGACATGCAGATATCCCCGGCGGCTCATCCGCGCTGCCGATCCTGCACCAGACCATATGGGTGACGACCGGCGCGGTGGTCGGGAATGACAGCCACCTCCATGCCGTTGAAAAGCAGGAAATCCGTCACTTTGCCCTCGTCGGTAACCGGCGGAGCCGGAGTGGTCGTCACCAGGGCAAGCCCTGTTGCAGCAGGTATCCTTGGGCAGCCTGTCATAACATCGATGACTCCGGTTGTGGTGCCGGGGCGGGCGATCAGGGGCCAAGTGATTGTTCCGCGGCGGCTGTATGTTGTGGTAAGGTGATCATGCGAATTCTTGTTGGTCGGTCACGTGTTTTGCGGATGACCCGCATGTACTGTGCCAAATGAGAAAACCATTCAAACGCAATCCAGTAGATCTGACTGTATCCGACATTGTCGGAATTTGGACATCGCCGAACGCGAAGCGCTCGGGGCTTGTGACGATACTTGAGCGTGCTGCTTCGGAGGAGGGATGCGCCTCGAACCGGCCGCGAGGCCTTTTTCTGGCAACGGATATTCCGGCCGGGTTAGGCCGCGAGGAAAGCGACGGTGAATAAGAGGTAGAGGACCAACCGTTTTGAGCAGGTAGTTGCCGTGTTGCGCCCCCAGGCAAAGGCCAGCACCACGGAGCAGTATTTCTGGTGGCGATACTACAACGCCTTTAAGTGCCGGTTACCCGTTTTTACCCAGTTGGCCTGGTGCATTCAGAGCGAGGTCGTTGGAAACCGCTTATTGTGGCTATGGGCGAACTCGGGATGGAGGAGTGGGCGATTATATATTTGACAAACCCAACGGGATGAGCGATAACGATTCCAAGGAGTTAAAGCCATGTCCGTTTTGTCCCGCCCCTACTTCCACGACGAAGCCGCCGCATTCGAGCATGTAGAGGCGATGCTTTGGCCGCAGGGTCCGGTCTGCCATCACTGTGGATCAATGGATAAGCACTATAAGCTGGCTGGCGTTCGCTCCAAGCCTTCGAAGAAGAACCCGCACGGCGTCGAGCGCCATGGCCTCTACAAGTGCTCGGCCTGCCGTGCCCAGTTCACGGTTCGCATGGGCACGATCTTCGAGGAAAGCCATTTGCCCCTGCACAAGTGGTTGCAGGCCATCCACCTTATGTGCTCGTCAAAGAAGGGCATTTCCTCGCACCAGCTCCACCGCGTTCTGGAATGCACCTACAAGACGGCTTGGTTCCTGTCGCACCGCATTCGCGAGGCCATGCGCTCGGATGACTTCACGCCTATGGGCGGCAACGGCAAATTCGTTGAGGTTGACGAAACCTACATCGGCCGCCTTGCTGGCGTTCCGAAGCAGAGGACCGGCGCGGCTCACAAGAACACCGTGCTTACCCTTGTGGAGCGTGGCGGCATTGCCCGCTCATTCCATATCGACAGCGCTTCGGTTGCCCGCGTCCTGCCGATCGTCAACGCCAACATCCACAAGGAAAGCGTCTTCATGTCGGACGATGCGCGCGTGTACGACAACATTGGTCCCGAGTTCGCAGCCCATGGCAAAATCAATCATGGCCGCGAGGAATACGTTCGCGGCATCGTCCACACCAACACCGTGGAAGGCTATTATTCGATTTTCAAGCGCGGCATGAAGGGCGTTTACCAGCATTGCGCCGAACACCATCTGCACCGCTATTTGGCTGAGTTTGATTTCCGCTACTCGAACCGTTCGGCCATGGGCATCGAGGACAACGTTCGCTCGCTCATCGTCTTGAAGGGCACCAAGGGCAAGCGCCTGACTTATGGGGGGCCTCGTCAAAGCGAGGCATGAGCACTACCGCAAGCCGGTCCAGTTGAAGCTGCCGCTATGGAAGTACGAAAAGCGGAAACGGCGCTGCTAAAGGCTCATTTCGGAACCGGAATGAACAATCAAGTGACACCCGCTTGATTTGGTTGACGAACTAAATCATATTGCTAATGCGGTTGGCACCCAATGATAAGCGCCCCGGGGCGCTCCTCTAAAAAAGGTAGTTGGGAGTGCGGCCGCTTTTTTCTTGTCAGTAGTAGTGCTTGTCGCCGTGCTTCCACAGGTCGAATTCGTACGTGATTTTGTCACGGATGAGTTCATAGGAGCGGGTATCCTTGCCGCCCGATTCCCATTTTCGTTGGATGGCCCAAGTGCAATAGTCGGCTATCTGCAAACATGGATCTGTGTTGGCAGGCCAGAACGCAACCCGCCAGCTATCACTGCGAATCTTCTGCTTCACTACGTCCCTTACAGAGTCCTCGAATGCGATCCGCTTTTTCTTGGTTCCGATAGACGCGACGGTGATCATGATTTCGTTGGCCGCCTTAAGATAAGCATCGGACGAATTCTGAAAATGGAAATGCCAACCGATCTTGTAAAATCGATCCTCTGTGACTCGCACCTTTGGAATGGCTTTGGACTTTTCCATCATGGTCGCTTGGATGGTGAACTTCTCATTCGCCAGGACATCGAAGACAGCGTTGCGCACCTCTTGCCGATCGGTCGTGGCGTGGAAGTAGTCGCCTAGCGGCGCACCTTGCCAAGCTAGGTCACGTCTCAACTCCTGAAGTTTGATGCCTATGCTGCAATCGGGTAGAATGGCCGTGCAGACGATGTAATAGCGGCTGACATTTTGCGCCTTGGAGAAATTGAAACAGCCAGCTTCATCGGCGAACAGAAAGATTCGACTCATGCCAGACAAAGAAGCAGCACAGATCGAAAAGTTCAAGCAAGCAGCGCGTGAACTGGAAACCGACCAGTCAGAGGAAGCCTTTGACCGCGTGTTGAAGAAGGTGGTGAAGGCCGCGCACCCTAAGGACGACAAGGCACCGCCGCAGCCTAAGAAGGCCTAGTCATACGGGCTGGGTGTTGACCGGTTAGCTTAGCCTTTTTTCGCGTCCGCCTTTTGGCCAGCAAACCGTCCTTCATATCCCTTTGTGGGAGTGCCAAGCGTCTGCTCAAAAATCAATTGGCAGATCTTCATCCCTATCCGTAACCGCACCGGCAGCTTGTTGTGGTTTACCATCTCAAGTCTGATCTGACCGGTAAAACCAGCATGAATGGTAGGGGCCGTCAGGTGGATGCCAATGCCCAATCTGGCCAGCGAACTCTTTCCTTCCACTCTCGCGGCAATCCGAGAATGAATTTTCAGCTCAACCACTTCACGAGTCCAAGCTAGGACCATCTGGCCGGGCTTAAATTCGTAACCGGCATCGGGATCAATCTTGATGGGACTGGTTGTCTCAACCATCACCTCTTCGTGATTGTATCCCTTCTCCGAAGGATCGATGCAAATACCCAAGCCAATCTTTGGGTCTTTAAAAACGGTGAGCAAATCACCGAGAGTTAGATCGAGGCTGGTGGAACTGTAATATGATAGGTCAGGGACGGGCTCTATTCTTATCGCTTCTGTACTGATTGCGATTTGGATTTCTCTGTCGGTAAGTATCATAGCCCGTCCCCCCGTTTAGTTTTTTAGTCTACGACTAACCCTTGCGGAACCCACACCCGCCATGAACCATTGATTGTCTCGCGGGGCAACTCAACTAAGAGATTTGAGTCCTCACGATCAACTGGCCAACCAATATCCAAACTATCGCCACTCAGCGAGCGATGGTGAACCACCAGACGTTCTGTTCCCGCTACTGTGTCAAGCGATACAACCACCTCGCCAGGATGGTTTCCTTCGCCGATCTGTTTGACCTTTAGTTTCATCAATAACCCTCCATGCTGCTCTTTTAGTTCTTTTTTTCACAAGATCGAATCGACGTTGATTCGCATATGGTCTCGACACGGTTTCGTCACATTCTCCGTGGGAGTGCTTTCTGAGTCACAGGGAACATAACATGAACAGTGTGGCCCAGATTTGACAACTAAGCGAATCACAACGTGTTTCAAGTGTCGCCGGCGCTGGGTTAATGAACCGTTCGCCGGGTTTGTCAAATATATAATCGCCGAGGAGTGGACCCAAAAATTGGCAAAATGCCCCAGGGAGGATTACATGGGTCGCTCATTCCCCGTACTCGTTACAGGTGCGCGTCGCTACGCAAACAGCTTGCTTTTGACTTGGCGTTTTTTGCCGTCTCGGCATCGCTCACTAATTCGGCCGCTGCCGACACCGTGAACTGGCGTCAATTCGAAGGGACCAGCATAACTTGGGCCTACGACATCCACCCCTATGCGGATGCTCTCGCTGCGCAACTTCCGGAGTTCGAGAAGCTGACCCGGCATCAAGGTCACGCCGGAACTCTACCCAGACGATTCTTACTGGAACAAGATGACGATCCAACTGACGACGAAGTCGCCAGCATGGGATGTGTTCGGCACTGGCATTCAGCCCGCGTAGGACCTCGCTCCGAGTGGCGCCCTGGAGCCGCTGGACAAATACCTGAGCGATCCGAAGCTTACCGATGCTGGATACGACTACATTACGTGGACATGATCAAGAAGTGCGCGGCTCCTTCCTTCGCCAATGATAACTGGTACCAGGTCGTGGACGGCATCTCGTCCGGCCGCACCGCGATGACGATCGACTCAAATATGTTCGGCTTCTGGAACGATGTTGCGGGGAAGCCGGCATCCGGCAAGATCGCCTTCGCTCCGCCGCTGCACGCACCGAGCGCCACGAGCTTGGATTCTGACATCTGGATCTGGGCTCTCGCCATGAACGCGGCTTCCGAAAAGAAGGGCACGGCCTGGCTGTTCATCCCGTGGGCCACCTCCAAGCAGGTGGCGCTCAAGGGTGCCCTTGCCGGCCAGCTCGTCAATCCGCCGCGCACGTCGACCTGGCAGGACGACACCTGGACTAAGTACGCTTCGCAGCCCGAGTTCAACAACTTCGTTGACAGCTTCAAAAAGATACAGGACCACGCCGCGCTGGCTTTCACACCGCGTGTCGGCTTCGGCGACGCCATGAACGCATGGGCCGTGGCGATGCAGAAGATGGTAAACGGCGATGACGTCGAGACGACGTTGAGGGCGCTTGCCGAAGAAATCCGCACTGGCCTCTGATCAAAAGGAACAGGGCAGTACTATTGCACTGCCCTGTTCCCGCCAACGGCGGAGATCACGCCGTGTCACCCCAAGCACTTAAACCCAGCGTGCCGATGGCAGCCGAAGGACCTGGCGCGCGCGCCTCGTCCGGTTCGGCTTCGCTGGAGGGGCGTTCCATCGACTGTTTCAGCCTTGCAATCATCCAGGCGCTGGCCAAAAGCCAGATGGAGCGCCGGCTCAGGAACCGGCGCAAAAACTCGAGCCTGCCGGCGCTGATCGAGCTGGTGCTGGCGCGGCCGCTGGTGTCGGCAGGTCTGGTCGCGGCCGAGCTGAAAATTAGCCAGCGCGCTGCGCTCGGGCTGGTGCCGAACTCGGCATCCGTGAGGTGACCGGCAGGGGGCGCTACCGGGCGTGGGGCCCCGTTTAGCTGCGGCGGGCTTTGGCGAAAGCGACAGCACTGATGATTTTTGCTGTACGCTCATTCTCCCTCATCTGCGCGTTGACAGAAAACCAGCAGCCGAGGGTCACAGCACGCTGTGCTCCCCGCGATTTCCGGAAAACCAATGAAAAACGACTTTGATCGATCGCGCGGAACGTATCATTCAACCATGTCGAGAACGGGCGTGACGGCACGTACACTATGGACCGAGAGAACTTTGTCTGGCGACTTTGCGCACGCCTGCAGAACTCTTCGGAAAACTTCCTTCTGTTGATCCAATGATCGTAATGAGCTGGAGTGGCATCGCCGCTCTCCTCGGTTCTTGCTCTCTCAGTTGAACTTGATGCTAGCCTGCACGAACACGCCGTAGCGCTTTGCCTTCCAATCGTCGGCCTGCGGGGAACCACGACCGCCCATTGCCTCTTCGAAATGAGCGGTGCCGTTATTCGCCACGGCCCAACACCGCCTCGAGCTGGACGCCATGCCCATCGCCGTCTTCGGGAATTAGCTTGATCTTGGGGCGCATGTGGTGCTGATCTTTGCCGTCGAGCCGCGTGAAGAGGAACGCCACGTCACCAGAAAGGCTGAGTCGCTCGGTGAGTTGCGTCTGCCCGGCCAAGCCGAGTCGCAGCGAATGCCAATCGTTGTCCTGGCTGATGAGGTTGACGTAGGTGGGACGGTTGGCACACAGGTTCCCCAGTTGGTCGCCTGCTGCGTGCAACCGAAAGCGTCGTAGCTCTCGTGCCAGAAATTGTTGCCAACAAAAGCACCGATGCGGTAGCGCGGCGAGTTCAAGAAATTATATCCAAGATCGGCGGTGAAATAGCTGACGCCGCCCCCGCGCTGATCACTGAATGTGTTTGAGTAGCCCCCCATTTCCGTAAGAAGTCCTCGTCATGAGAAAACCCTCCCTGATGCCGCCCGCACCGAGGAGGCCTTTACGAAAATGCCAGTCGGATTGTGGATCGCGTTGAAGAAGACTTCACTCGAACTCGCGTCTAGATCGTCATAGGTGAGCCGCGAGACCAGTGACGTACCTTTATGATTGTAAAGTTCCTTCGATGCTTTGCCGGTACTGGGCCAGTAGCGTAGTCCACCCTCGAACGAAAAGACTGAGGCCGCCGACCCGGCTACCGACGCCGACTCGCAATCACCGGCACTCGACGGCGGTTCGGAACTTCTCGGTGCCGCAGCGCCGGCCAAGCCGGACGGGCCCGGTGAAAAATTCGTCGTCGAGGGCAAGGCGCCCGCTGCTTCGCCCGGCCGCGCCGACGATTTTTCTTGGCCGCCAAGGCGGCAGCCTGCGGCCGGGGCCACAACCGAAACGACCACGGCGATCAGTCCGTAAGCTGCCCGGGGCAGCGG
The DNA here is from genome assembly GCF_004023115.1 of Mesorhizobium sp. M6A.T.Cr.TU.017.01.1.1. Lineage (NCBI taxonomy): Bacteria > Pseudomonadati > Pseudomonadota > Alphaproteobacteria > Hyphomicrobiales > Phyllobacteriaceae > Mesorhizobium > Mesorhizobium sp. M6A.T.Cr.TU.017.01.1.1. The sequence goes on along the minus strand of NZ_RZTA01000015.1, from coordinate 47,827 downwards.
AAGGGCGGAAAGCGCCTTCAGGTGGCCGCACAAGTAGGGTCTCGAGACGGACTCAGCGCGGCAGCACGCTCGATCCCATCAGCGCCTCATCGATGGCGCGCGCCGCCTGGCGGCCCTCGCGGATCGCCCAGACGACCAGCGACTGGCCGCGCCGCACGTCGCCCGCGGCATAGAGCTTTTCGACGCTGGTCCTGTAGTCCCGGTCATTGGCCTCGACATTCTTCGAGCGGCGGCTGTCAATGGCGATCTTCATCTGGCCGGCCAGTTCCGACACCGGCCCGCGAGCGGCTGGCCCGGCAAAGCCGATGGCGATGAACGCGAGATCGGCGCGGATGACGAATTCGGTGCCGGCGATCGGCTTGCGCTTTTCGTCGACTTCGCAGCATTTGACCCCGGTCAGCTGGCCGTCTTCGCCGATGAATTCAAGCGTCGCCACCTGGAATTCGCGCTCGGCGCCTTCGGCCTGCGAGGATGACGTGCGCATCTTGGTCGCCCAGTAGGGCCAGACCGACAGCTTGTCTTCCTTTTCCGGCGGCTGCGGCCGGATGTCGAGCTGGGTGACGCGCACCGCGCCCTGGCGGAAGGCGGTGCCGACGCAGTCGGAGGCAGTGTCGCCGCCGCCGACGACGACGACATGCTGGCCGCCGGCAACGATCGGGCGCGATGGCCATGCCACCGACTGGATCGGCTCGCCGCCGATACGCTTGTTCTGCTGAACCAGATACGGCATCGCGTCGTGCACGCCGTCGAGATCATCGCCTGGGATGTTGGCCGGACGCGGTGTTTCGGAACCGCCGCAATAGAGGACCGCGTCATATTCGGCGAGCAGTTCGGCGACCGGCTTGTCGACGCCGACATTGACGCCACAATGGAAGCTGACACCTTCGCCCTGCATCTGCTCGATGCGCCGGTCGATATAATGCTTCTCGATCTTGAAATCGGGGATGCCGTAGCGCATCAGCCCGCCCGGCCGGCTCTCTCGCTCATAGACGTGAACGTCATGGCCGGCGCGACCGAGTTGCTGGGCAGCGGCCATGCCGGCCGGCCCCGAGCCGATGACGGCGACGCGCTTGCCGGTCTTCCGTTCCGGCGGATAGGGCCGGATATGGCCGGTTTCATAGGCCTTATCGGCGATCGCCTGTTCGATCGTCTTGATGGCGACCGGAATGTCCTCGAGGTTCAGCGTGCAGGCTTCCTCGCAAGGTGCCGGACAGATGCGGCCGGTGAACTCCGGGAAATTGTTGGTCGAATGCAAGTTGCGGATCGCATTGTCCCAGTCGCCATTGTAGACGAGGTCGTTCCAGTCCGGGATCTGATTGTGGATCGGGCAGCCGGTTGGCCCATGGCAGTACGGAATGCCGCAATCCATGCAGCGCGCGGCCTGTTTCTCGACCTCCTTGTCCGACATCGGCAGCGTGAACTCGCGAAAATGCCGGATGCGGTCGGAAGCCGGCTGGTACTTGTGCACCTGCCGGTCGATCTCGAGAAACCCTGTTACCTTGCCCATAGTCCAGTTCCTGCTGTCCAGATGGTGCGGTTTTCGCCGCACCCGTTAACCTCTTGAGGCAGCCATGGCAACCTTCAGCACGAGGTCAGGATTGTTGATGAGACCCGTGCCGGGAAGCCAGGCTTCCCGGCAACTCCCAAAGCCTATTCCGCCGCTACGCCCATGCGCATGCGTTCCATCTCGATCAGCGCGCGGCGATATTCGACCGGCATGATCTTCCGGAACTTCGGCCGGAAAGTCGCCCAATTGTCGAGGATCTCGCGGCCTCGCGCCGAACCCGTGTAATGGACGTGGTTCGAGATCAACTGATAGAGCCGCTCCTCGTCATGGCTGGTCATATCGCCCGACACGTCGACACGACCTTTGTGGTCGAGGTCACCGCCATGATGGAGCAGTTTCTCCATCAGATCGTCTTCCTCCGGAACCGGCTCCAGTTCGACCATCGCCATGTTGCAGCGCGCGGCGAAGTCGCCTGCCTCGTCGAGCACATAGGCGACGCCGCCCGACATGCCAGCTGCGAAGTTGCGGCCGGTCTGGCCGATGACGACGACGATGCCGCCGGTCATGTACTCGCAGCCATGATCGCCGACGCCTTCGACGACGGCGGCGACGCCCGAGTTGCGCACGGCAAAACGCTCGCCGGCGACGCCGCTGAAATAGGCCTCACCCTCGGTCGCGCCGTAGAGCACCGTGTTGCCGACGATGATGGACTCGGCGGCAACGATCTTCGTGTTCTCCGGCGGGCGGATGACGATGCGTCCACCCGACAGACCCTTGCCGACATAGTCGTTGGCGGCACCGACTAGCTCGAACGAGACGCCGCGCGCCAGGAAGGCGCCGAAGGACTGACCGGCCGTGCCAGTGAGCTTCACCGAGATCGTGTCCTCGCGCAGGCCCTTGTGCTTGAAGCGCTTTGCCACCTCGCCCGACAGCATGGCACCCGTCGAACGGTCGACATTGCGGATCGGCAGCTCGATGCTGACCGGCTGCCTGGCGTCCAGCGCCGGCTTGGCGAGTTCGATCAGCTTACGGTCGAGCACATCGTCGATTGGGTGCTTCTGCCGCTCGGTCCAATGCACCGCCTCGTGCGGGGCATCCGGCTTGAAGAACATCTTGCTGAAATCGAGTCCGCGCGCCTTCCAGTGCTGGATCAGCGCGCGCTTTTCCAGAAGGTCGGTGTCGCCGATGATCTGGTCGAGATGGGTGTGGCCCATCTCGGCGAGCAGCGCCCGCACCTCTTCCGCCACATAGAAGAAGAAGTTGATCACATGTTCCGGCGTGCCCTTGAAGCGCTTGCGCAACACCGGGTCCTGCGTCGCGACGCCGACCGGGCAGGTGTTGAGATGGCACTTGCGCATCATGATGCAGCCGGCCGCGATCAGCGGCGCGGTCGAGAAGCCGAATTCGTCGGCGCCGAGCAACGCGCCGATGACGACGTCGCGGCCGGTGCGCAGGCCGCCATCGACCTGCAGCGCGACGCGCGACCTGAGGCCGTTGAGCACCAGCGTCTGGTGCGTCTCGGCAAGGCCCATTTCCCACGGACTGCCGGCATGCTTGAGCGAGGTCAGCGGCGATGCACCCGTGCCGCCGTCATAGCCCGATATGGTGATATGATCGGCACGCGCCTTGGCGACGCCGGCCGCAACCGTGCCGACGCCGACTTCGGACACCAGCTTGACCGACACATCCGCCGCCGGATTGACGTTCTTCAGGTCGTAGATGAGCTGCGCCAGATCCTCGATCGAGTAGATGTCGTGATGCGGCGGCGGCGAGATCAGGCCGACGCCCGGCGTCGAATGCCTGACCTTGGCGATGGTGGCGTCGACCTTGTGGCCGGGCAGCTGACCGCCCTCGCCCGGCTTTGCGCCTTGCGCGACCTTGATCTGCATCATGTCGGAGTTGACCAGATATTCCGCCGTCACGCCGAACCGCCCGGAAGCGACCTGCTTGATCGCCGAACGTTCCGGGTTCTTGCCACCGCCCGGCAGCGGCAGGTAGCGGTCGGCTTCTTCGCCGCCCTCGCCGGTGTTCGACTTGCCGCCGATCGTGTTCATGGCGCGCGCCAGCGTCGTGTGCGCTTCCCTGGAGATCGAGCCGAAGGACATCGCTCCGGTCGAGAACCGCTTGACGATATCTGCCGCCGGCATGACTTCGTCGAGCGCGACCTTCTTACGCCCGCTTTCTTCGGCGAGCCTGATCTTGAACAGGCCGCGAATGCTCTGCGCCCGCGCCGTCTCGCTGTCGATCTGAGCGGAATAGTCCTTGAACGTCTCCCATGAGCCCTGGCGCACGGCGTGCTGCAAGGTGGCGACCGCATCGGGCGACCAGATATGAGCTTCGCCGCGCATGCGGAACATGTATTCGCCGCCGACTTCGAGGCTATTGCGCAGCACCGGGTCGTTGCCGAAGCCATCGGTATGGCGGCTGACCGTCTCGGCCGCGATCTCGTCCAGCCCGACGCCTTCGATCAGCGTCGCGGTGCCGGTGAAATACTTCTGCACGAAATCCGACTTCAGTCCGATCGCGTCGAAGATCTGTGCGCCGCAATAGGACTGATAGGTCGAAATGCCCATCTTGGACATCACCTTGAGGATGCCCTTGCCGATCGACTTGATGTAGCGGGTGACGACTTCGTAGGCGTCGACCTCCGCCGGCAGCTCGCCGCGCTTGTGCATGTCGAGCAGTGTGTCGAAAGCCAGGTAAGGATTGATCGCCTCGGCGCCATAGCCGGCAAGACAGCAAAAATGATGCACCTCGCGCGGCTCGCCGGACTCGACCACGAGCCCCACCGAAGTGCGCAACCCCTTGCGGATCAGATGATGGTGAACGGCCGCCGTCGCCAGCAGGGCTGGAATGGCGATACGGTCCGGCCCGAGCTGACGGTCGGACAGGATGATGATGTTATAGCCGCCGGCGACCGCCGCCTCGGCGCGCTCGCACAGCCGGTCGATGGCGCCCTGCATGCCGGCCGCGCCTTCGCTCGAAGCATAGGTGATGTCGATCGTCTTGGTGTCGAAGCGATCCTCGGTGTGGCCGATGGAGCGGATCTTCTCGAGATCGCCATTGGTCAGAATCGGCTGGCGCACTTCGAGCCGCTTGCGGCGCGAATTGCCGACGAGGTCGAAGATGTTCGGCCTCGGCCCGATGAAGGACACCAGGCTCATCACCAGCTCCTCGCGGATCGGGTCGATCGGCGGATTGGTGACCTGGGCGAAGTTCTGCTTGAAATAAGTGTAGAGCAGCTTCGATCTGTCCGACATCGCCGAGATCGGCGTGTCGGTGCCCATCGAGCCGACCGCTTCCTGGCCCGTCGTCGCCATCGGCGACATCAACAGCTTGGTGTCTTCCTGGCTGTAGCCGAACGCCTGCTGGCGGTCGAGCAGCGAAACGTCCCTGCGCAGCGCGCGCGGCTCGACCGGCTTCAGGTCTTCGAGGATGAGCTGGGTGTTGGCGAGCCAGCTTTTGTAGGGATGCCTGGTTGCGATCTCCGACTTGATCTCCTCGTCGGAAACGATGCGGCCCTTCTCCAGGTCGATCAAAAGCATGCGGCCTGGCTGCAGCCGCCACTTCTTGACGATCCTTTCCTCCGGCACCGGCAGGACGCCGGCTTCCGAGGCCATGATGACGCGATCGTCGTCGGTGACGATGTAGCGCGCCGGGCGCAGCCCGTTGCGGTCGAGTGTGGCGCCGATCTGGCGTCCGTCGGTGAAGGCCACCGCCGCCGGCCCGTCCCACGGCTCCATCAGGGCCGCGTGGTATTCGTAAAAAGCCTTGCGGTCTTGATCCATCAACTTGTTGCCGGCCCAGGCTTCCGGGATCAGCATCATCATCGCATGGGCGAGCGAGTAGCCGCCCTGCGTCAGGAATTCGAGCGCATTATCGAAACAGGCGGTGTCAGACTGCCCCTCATAAGAGATCGGCCACAGCTTGGAGATGTCGTTGCCGAACAGTTCGGAATCGACCGAGGCCTGCCGCGCCGCCATCCAGTTGACGTTGCCGCGCAGCGTGTTGATCTCGCCATTGTGGGCGACCATGCGATAAGGATGCGCCAGCTTCCACGACGGGAAGGTGTTGGTCGAGAAACGCTGGTGGACCAGGATCAGCGCCGTCTCGAAGCGCGGATCGGTCAGGTCCTTGTAATAGGCGCCCACCTGATAGGCCAGGAACATGCCCTTGTAGACAATGGTCCGTGACGACATCGACACGACGTAGAAGCCATTGTCGACGCCCTTGGTCTCCTCATGGATGCGACCGGAAATGACCTTGCGCAGGATGTAGAGCCGCCGCTCGTAATCGTCGTCGCTCTCGATCTCGGCGCCGCGACCCAGGAACACCTGCCGCTGGACCGGTTCGGAAGCAGCGATATCCGGCGCCTTGGACAGCGATGAATTGTCGACCGGCACATCGCGAAAGCCGAGCAGCGGCTGGCCTTCGAGCTGCGCCACCTCGGCGATGATGCCTTCGATATGCGCCTGAAGCTCAGGATCGCGCGGCATGAACACATGGCCGACGGCGTAATGGCCGGGCTTGGGCAATTCGACGCCTTGGTTGGCCATTTCCTCGCGGAAGAAGCGGTCGGGAAGCTGCACCAGCACGCCGGCGCCGTCGCCCATCAGCGGATCGGCGCCGACGGCGCCGCGATGCGTCAGGTTCTCGAGCACGGCGAGCCCGTCCTTGACGATCTGATGCGACTTCACGCCCTTCATGTTGACGATGAAGCCGACGCCGCAAGCATCGTGCTCGTTGCGCGGATCGTAGAGGCCTTGCGCGGCAAAGCCGGTATGGGTTCGCCCGATATTGGTCAGAGACGGATTTTTGACGGCTGGCGCATTCGTCTGCGCGGCCGGGCCGTTCGTCGCAGATGGCGTCATTTCCGTCATCATCCTGTCCTCCATTCCCAGCCCTTAGGGCGCTGGTTTGCGTCGGGAAGCGCTTGGCTCCCCCTTCATCCTTGCGGCACGTCTTGCGAAATCCTTGCGAACCAGGCGACCTGGTTCGCATCCGGTAATCGTACAGGCCAGAGCCAGGCTGTCTACCTGTCGCTCACGGCAACGGCCGGAGAGGCCCAATGATACGCCAATCCAGCCAGATGTGTGCGACAAAATAAGACAGCACTACTGTCCTAAATTTTTTATGACAGAAATCCCGGACGCGCACAAGACCGATTCATGAAAATCTTGGACATTCCGCGACAGAAAATTACGCATAGCCACATCAGCACGTAACGTTCGGTCGTTTATCTCCATCGTCGTCTCTCCCTGGCTTTACCGGTTTTCCGGCACTTGGCACTTGCGAGCAGGATGCGAAAGCGGCCAAGGTTGCATGGATTTTCCCAGCACAGGCAAACGCATGAATTTCGCTTCCGACAATTGGGCAGGCGCCCATCCCAGCATCGCTGCGGGGCTATCGGCCCATGCCGGCGGCTTTTCCACCGCCTATGGCGACGGCGCCCTCGACCAGGCCGTCTACCAGCGCTTCAACGAAATTTTCGAGCGCGAGATCGCGGTGTTTTTCGTGGCGACCGGCACCGCCGCCAATTCGCTGTCGCTGACCACCTACAACAAATCAGGCGGCATTTCCTTCTGCCATCGCGAATCGCATGTCATCGAGGATGAATGCGGCGCACCGGAATACTTTACCGGCGGCTCGCGGCTCTATGCCGTCGACGGCGCGCTGGGCAAGATCGATCCGAACAAGCTGGAAGCGGCGGTGGGCCGGTTCGCGCCTGAAATCGTCCATTCCGGGCGTCCGATGGCGGTGTCGATCACCCAGTCGACCGAGGTCGGCACCATCTATTCGCTGAACGAGATCGCCAGGATTTCAGCGATCGCCAAGCATCACAAATTGCCGCTGCACATGGATGGCGCCCGCTTCGCCAATGCGCTGGTCGCACTCGAGACGACGCCTGCGGAAATGACCTGGAAGCGCGGCGTCGACATCCTCTCCTTCGGCGGCACCAAGAACGGCTGCTGGTGCGCCGAGGCTGTCGTGCTGTTCGATCTGGACCGCGCCAGGGAACTGGCCTTCCTGCGCAAGCGCGCGGCGCAATTGTTCTCGAAATCGCGCTTCGTCGCTGCGCAGTTCGAAACCTATTTCAAGGACGGCCTGTGGCTCGACACGGCCCGGCATGCCAACGCCAAGGCAGCTCACCTTGCGGCAATGATCGAGGATTCCCGGTCGGCGCGTCTGGCCTGGCTGCCGCAAGCGAACGAGGTCTTCGCGGTGATGAAAAAGGCCGAGGCTGAAAGGGTGCAAATGGCCGGCGCCGCTTTCTACGATTGGCACAAGCCGCATGACTTCGACGGTCATATCGGCGAGGACGAGGCGCTCTACCGTTTCGTCACCAGCTTTGCGACCACGGCCGAAGAGGTCGACCGCTTTGGCCGGCTAATTGCTGGATAACGGGGACCTCATTCACCAACGAAAAAGGGCGGCGCCAAGCGCCGCCCTCCGTCCCTGAGATCGTATGTGTGACGCAGCTACGCGGCGGTCTTGGCTTCGATCTGCTTGGCCTTGGCCGAAGACGCGGTGATCGCGATCTTGCGGGGCTTCAGCTCCTCGGGAATGTTTCGCTTGAGGTCGACGAAGAGCAGGCCGTTCTTCAGCGAGGCGCCGACGACTTCAACATGGTCGGCAAGCTGGAAGCGGCGCTCAAAGGCCCGGCTGGCGATACCGCGATAGAGCAGTTCGGAGCCTTCGCCATTGCCCTCTTCCTTGCGCTCACCCTTGACGGTCAGCACATTGCGGTGAGCTTCGATCGAGAGCTCGTCGTCCGAGAACCCGGCGACGGCCATCGAGATGCGGTAGGAATCCTCAGCCGTGCGCTCGATATTGTAGGGCGGGTAGGTCTGCGCGCTTTCAGGCTGCGCAAGCGAATCGAGCATCGTGAACAGCCGGTCGAAACCGACGGTCGAACGATAGAGCGGGGAAAAATCAACGTGACGCATAGTGTGTTCTCCTGTTGAGCAACAAGGTTTGCGTATGGCCGGTGCGAAACCCGTATCGGCGTTCCGGATAGGCCAGCGGCCCCGACATTGGCGGCCGCAACAGACATTTGGGGAACACGTGAAAGCATTTCAAGATTTCTCGATGAACGGCAGATGAACCGGGGCTTCGGCGGACGTTCAGCTAGGCGGCGCTAGACTGCTTCTAGGATCAAGGAACAGGCGGCGGTTACGGCGCCGCGCGTCCTCTCGGACACGCAAAGCACGCTGTAACACTTTGATTGCGCATGATCCCCAGCGAAAATCGGGTCCGATTTTCGGGGTTGTGCGCGAGGTGCCGCAACGAGGCCGACCGGGTGTAACGTCCCTTCCTCCCGGATCGACAGAGGCCGGAAGCACGCCGCAAGCTGCTTCCGGCCTCACTCGCTGGCTGCCCCGTTCAGCCCTTCCAACGCGTCCAGAATTCCTTTGCTTTTGGTGCATGGGCGTCTATGCCTACCAAAGCTTGCGCCATGCAGGCAGCGACACACAAACGCAGCGCCGAATGGACCTCTTCAACGAAATTCCCCTTTTCTGCGAAATTCCGGGCAATCCGCTGCCGGAAAATGCGGTAGGTGGTTTCTTCACAACGCGCGACGGCAAGAATATCCGCTACGGCCTCTTTCCCGCCGTTGCGCGCCCGATGAAGGGCACCGTGGTCGTTCTGACCGGCCGCAACGAGTGCATCGAAAAATATTTCGAGACCATCCGCAATCTTGCCGACCGCGGCTTCGGCGTTGCCACCCTTGACTGGCGCGGCCAGGGCGGGTCCGACCGGCTGATCGGCGACCGCGAGCGCGGCTATGTCCGCAGCTTCTTCGACTATACCAGCGACCTGGAACAGTTCTTCGAGGAGATCGTGCTGCCCGACTGCCGGGGGCCGTACTACATATTGGCCCATTCGGCTGGGGCGGTGATCACGCTGCTTGCTGCGCCGTCAATGGTGAATCGCGTACGGCGCATGGTGCTGATCGCCCCATTCCTAACCGTGCCCGACCTGCCGGTTTCGATAACCACCGTTCGCCGCGTCTGCTCGCTGTTCTGTCTGCTGGGCCTTGGCAAGCTTTATGCCGCCTGGGGTCCGCGGCCCAGGAAAACCATACCCTTTGCCGCCAACATGGTGACATCAGATCCGGAGCGGTATCGGCGCAACACGCTTATCTACGAGACCTACCCGCAACTGGCGCTCGGCGGCCCGACGATCCGCTGGCTGAAAGCGGCGGCGGAGGCGTCCGAGGCCATCAGCGATCCCGACTTCATCGCCAGGATCCAGGTTCCCTTGCTGGTGATCGCCGCTGGCGCCGACCAAGTCGTCTCGACCAAGGCGGTGGAAACCTACACCCGACGTCTGCGCCTCGGTTCGCTGCTGGTGATCGATGGCGCGCGCCATGAAATATTGCAGGAAGCCGACTTCTATCGCGAGCAGTTCCTTGCCGCCTTCGATGCCTTCATCCCGGGAAGCGACGACGCGGCCTGATTGGAACGCCGCGTCTCTTGGCTTTACGCCTGGCGAGCGAAATCCATGATCCAGTTGGTCTCCCAGTTCTTACCACCATCCGGTGAAAAAGCCTGCTCCCAGCGCGCCGAGTTTTCAGTGATCCGCGACCAGAGGAAGCGAACCTGGATCGGGCGGCCGTCGAATACGTCTTCGCACAGGAATGTGCCGACGCCTGCATCGAAGGTGCCGCGCATCGGGATATCGATGGTCGCCGGATTGCGGCCGTCGATCCACCAGATCGACCATTGTCTCGCCGCAGGATCGAACGTCCGCAGCGTGGCGGCGCGATAGGCGCCGCCGGGCAATTCAATGACATTGTCGTCGAAATTGCCGAGGCCGCCAAGGATCGAGTGCACTTCGCATGTCCCGCCAAACACGTCCCAGTTCGTGTCACTTTGCAGGCGCTTCTGCAACCTTCGATGGCTGACGTTCCAGCGTCCGAAGAAGAAATCGAAGTCGGCCCGGCCGTCTGCCGGAGCATCTTCGGAACGGCTGGTTGTTGATTGCGTCGGCATGTGAACCCCTCCCGTGACAGTATCTCCATAGCAGAGAGTTCCTGACATCCTCCTGTCAGGAGCTTGGACTAGCCTTGGCGCCTTGGGCCGCAATGGCCAACTGCCCAGCTGGCTCAGCCACGCAGCGCGGCCATCGCGGCGGCGTGAAGCTCCGGCGTTGCCGCAGCCAGGATGTCGCCGCCACCTTCCGCCGGTCCGCCTTCGAAGGTGGTGACGACGCCACCAGCCTTCTCGATGATCGGGATCAGCGCGACGATATCGTAGGGTTTCAATTCGGGGTCGGCGACGATGTCGACGCTTCCCGCCGCGACCATGGCGAAAGCATAGCAGTCGGTGCCGTAGCGGGCGAGTTGGACCCGTTTTTCGAACAGGTCGTAGCGCAGGCGCGCGTCTCCCTTGAATAGTGCCGGCGTGGTGGTGAACAGCGTCGCCTCGGCAAGGCTTGTCGTCTTGCGTGTCGTCAGCCTCCGCGGCCCGCCCGGACCTTCATAATGAGCACCGGAAGCGTTGGCGTAGAAAAGCTCGCCGGTGAATGGTTGCGACATCATGCCGGCGACGGCATCGCCATCGACCGTCAGCCCGACCAGCGTTCCCCACACCGGCAGGCCGGAAATGAAGGCGCGCGTCCCGTCGATCGGATCGATCACCCAGATATGCCTGCTGGAAATGTTCTCGCTGCCATGCTCCTCGCCGAGGATGCCATGATCGGGATATTCCGCTGATATCAGCGCCCGGATGACTCGCTCAGCCTCGCGGTCGGCCTCGGTGACCGGGTCGAAGCTGCCTTGCTCCTTGTTGGCGACCGCGCCCTGGCTGCGGAAGCGCGGCAAGGTTTCGGCTGCGGCGGCAAGCGCAATGCGCCGCATGAAATCGATGCTGATGTCCAACTGATTCTCCCGCGTTGCAGCGTGCTGGAACCGTCGTTTGCCTGTGGTTTTCCGCCAAAACAAGGGCGTGCGAAGATTTTTGCGCATCGACGACTGTTGCTCGAATGCAACGCTGGCGCCCTCGAAATACGATTTCCACATCACAGTGAATTAAAAACGCCTTTCGGCGGCTTGACATTTGTGCAGCGCACAATAGATTTGTTCTCGGACAGGTTTTCCTGTCCATGCCCTCCTTGGGCGTTTCCTCCCTAGACTTCGACCGTGTCGTGCAAACGATGCGGTCTTTTTTTCAGCGCGGCATCCAGCGCACACGCGCCTTTCCCGACCCGCACGCTGACGCCTTTATCTGGCACAAGATCTCTTTATTTGGCGCAGAATCCTTTGCAAAAATCGATTCCGATTTTTGGCATCATTCGGCGGCAAGCGGCAGATCGATAAAATCGTGATCGGGCATCGCCATCAGGTCGGCCGAGAATTGCGCCAGATCGTCGGCGAGCGCATCGAAGCCGGCGGATTTCTGGAACGTCCGCTCGTTCATGTAGAGTCCGCGATTGACCTCGATTTGCAGTGCATGGAGATGGCGCACGGGGCGGCCGTAATGCTCGGTGATGAAGCCTCCGGCGTAAGGCTTGTTATGGGCCACGGTATAGCCCATGCCGATGAGCAGGCCGATCGCCGTCTCGGTCAACGCTGCCGAGGCGGACATGCCGAAACGATCGCCAACGATAAAATCCGGCCTGAGACCGCTGTCACCGACCCTGATGCTCGCCGGCATCGAGTGGCAATCGATCAGCACGGCAAAGCCGAACCGTGCATGGGTCCTGGTCAGAAGCCGTTTCAGCGTCTCGTGATAAGGCTTGTAGACAGCCTCGATACGCGCGACGGCTTCCGCCAGCGGCAAGCGGCCGGCATAGATGTCGAGCCCCTCTCCCACCAACTTGGGCACGGTGCCAAGCCCGCCGGCCACGCGCGCCGAGCGGATGTTGCAGAAGGACGGCACGGGCTCGGCGAACATGCGCGGGTCGAGTTCCCAAGGCTCCCGGTTGACGTCGAGATAGGCGCGCGGGAAGTTTGCCGCCAGCATCGGCGCGCCGAGCGCAACGGCGCCACCGAACAATTCGTCGACGTAGCAATCCTCGGACCGGCGGATGGCGTTTCGGTCCAGCCTTGCCATGGCCAGGAACCGGTCCGGATAGTGGCGGCCGCTATGCGGCGAGTTGAAGAGGAAGGGAACGCGCTGTTCGGCGCCCGACCGGATTTCGAAGGCTGGAACGACCGAAAAATCTTCGGCTGCCGTTTTCAATTTGAACGAACCCAAAAAAACCAATGCATCATGATTGGAAAGTGCCACCTCGCCGGCCGCATGTCCAGCATTTCGGCGGCTGAACCGCTTTGTTAAATGCGGATTGGGCTCTTCATCGTTCACTTGATGTTTACCGTCACCTCCTCATATACAGGATGGTTAACGGGCTGCCCCACGGCAGTCTCGGGTGGGTGATTCGGACGGGATAAGATGGCACGCATTCTACTGGCGGAAGACGACGACGACATGCGCCGGTTCCTCGTCAAGGCGCTGGAGCGTGCCGGCTACCAGGTCAGCGATTTCGACAATGGCGCCAGCGCCTATGAGCGGCTGCGCGAAGAGCCCTTCTCACTGCTCCTGACCGATATCGTCATGCCGGAGATGGACGGCATAGAACTCGCCCGCCGCGCCACCGAGATCGATCCCGACCTCAAGGTCATGTTCATCACCGGCTTCGCCGCCGTTGCGCTCAATCCCGATTCCAAGGCGCCGAAAGACGCCAAGGTGCTGTCCAAGCCGTTCCACCTGCGCGACCTCGTCAACGAGGTCGAGAAGATGCTGCAGGCAGCCTGACACGCTTTTAGGCGCATCTTGATCGACGAGACAGACCGGGCATTCTTTCCCTTTTCCCACTATTGACGCGATGGACCAAAAGTGGTGTATGCGCGGCTTCGGATGGGCGTGTAGCTCAGCGGGAGAGCACTGCATTGACATTGCAGGGGTCACAGGTTCAATCCCTGTCACGCCCACCATCCGAACTACAGTCCATCTCTCATAACTGCTTCGCTTTCGCCTCGGGTTCAAATCCGATCGTCGCGTCCGGCTAATGCATGTCGCGCAAAAGTGCGCAGCGGTTTTGCGATAACGACATGCATAAAAACAAGAACTTAAAGCGCGTCGCATGAATCCGTTCAAACGCGACGCGCTTTAGTGCCGGCGAGAAGCCATGAACGGGTCGGAGAGCGCGCGCCCGAAGCTTGGGAAGCCGTCCCGGCTCGAACCAGGACGGGCGATATCGGATCGGATCATTGTGGTGTTGGGTCTGGCGTATTTCCCGGCCTGCCTCCCCCCTTGCCTTCCCGGCACGGCACGTCGCCTGCACCGCAGCATTTGCCGCTGTAGACCGTTTTCGAATTTAACTTGTCGCACTCTCTCGTCACCGTTGTTTGACAACCCGCCAGCACCGAAGCTGAAACGACAGCAAGAAAGATGTTTCGTATCGCAATAGACATGAGAAGCTCTCCAAGATTGTCCGCGCTTTGCAAACGCAGTGCTTGGTCGCTTCTCGGCCCGTATTGGTCACAAGAAAAATTGAAGGACAGTTGGAACGTCCGCGACGGTCGTTCGCTTCCGGGCGCCTTGCGACGCGCTTCAGGGCCGCCTAGGCGGTTATCTCCGGCGGCAATCAGCGTCGATTGAGATCAGGCCGCGCCGAGGCGGAGATCGCCCTTCTCGATATGCCGGAGAAACCAAGCATAGGTCTGCTCCAATCCACTCTGAAGCGAGTACCGTGGGCGCCAGCCCGTCGCAAACAGACGCGACACGTCCATCAGCTTGCGCGGCGTGCCGTCCGGCTTGGTCGCATCGAATGTGAGCACGGCATCGGCGCCGACAACGGAGAGCATGGTGCGGGCCAGCTCGGCAATGGTGATGTCTTCGCCCGAGCCAACATTGACATGGCTGTCGCCGGAATAGTTTGTCAGCAGCCAGACCAGAGCGTCGGCGGCGTCGTCGACATGCAGGAATTCGCGCATCGGCGTGCCCGATCCCCAGACCTCGAGGGTTTTGTCGCCGGCGCGCTTGGCCTGGTGCGCCTTGCGCATAAGTGCCGGCACGACATGGCTGGTGGAGAGGTCGAAATTGTCGCCGGGGCCATAGAGGTTGGTCGGCATCGCCGAGATGTACTCGACACCATATTGGCGCCGATAGGCTTGGCAAAGTTTCAGTCCAGCGATCTTGGCGATCGCATACCATTCGTTGGTGGGCTCGAGCGGACCGGTGAGCAAAGCATCCTCGGAGATCGGCTGTGCCGCAAACTTCGGGTAGATGCAGGACGAACCGAGAAATAGCAGTTTCTGCACCTCGTTGCGAAAGGCGCTCTCGATGACATTGGTCTGCATGATGAGATTGTCCTGCAGAAAATCGACCGGCAACCTGTCGTTTGCCAGGATACCGCCGACCTTGGCCGCCGCCATCACCACCGCATCCGGCCTGTGGTCAGCCATCCAGCGTCGCACGCCGGCCTGGTCCATAAGATCGAGTTCATCGCGGGATGCGGTCAGGACCTCGCAGTCCTCGCCCGCCAGCCTGCGCAATATGGCGGAGCCGACCATGCCGCGATGCCCGGCCACGAAAACGCGCTTGCCCTGAAGGTCGAAACTCATTGGCGTATCCCTATGCAGAAAACGGCCGCTATGACCATTTGGCGGCGGCGCGCCGGATGGGCCTGCGTCGGACGCATACCGCATACAGATTTGCCCAGACAAGGCAAATCGGAGATTTGGGCGAACTCTTCTAGTGGGATGGCGATCAGACGCCCGCCACGGCACACAGGCTCTTCATTCTTGCGATGGCAAGCTCCGGGTCGGCCAGCAATCCGGCCTGGTCGGCAAGACGGAACACATCGGCATAGTGGCAAATGCCGCGCGCCGATTGCATGCCGCCGACCATCGAAAAATGCTCCTGGTGGCCGTTCAGCCATGCCATGAGGACGATACCGGCCTTGTAATACTCGGTCGGCGCCTCGAAGATTTTCCGCGACAGAGGTACCGTCGGCGCCATCATCGCGTCATAGCCGGCGCGGTCGCCGTCGGCCAGTTTCGCCAGCGCGGCATTGGCGACCGGCGCGATGGCGTCGAAAATGCCGAGCAGCGCGTGCGAGTGCCTTTCGCCATCGCCCGCGATCAATTCGGGATAATTGAAATCGTCGCCGGTGAACATGATCACCCCTTCCGGCAGCCGGTTCCTGAGCGCGATTTCCTTGTCGGCATCGAGCAGTGATATCTTGATCCCCTCGACCTTGCCGGCGTGGCGTTCGATGATGGCGACCACCGTGTCGAGCGCGGTCTCGAAATCATGGCTGCCCCAATAACCCTTCAGAGCCGGATCGAACATGTCGCCCAGCCAGTGCAGGATGACCTTGCCGGATGCCTGAGACAGAATGCGGTCATAGATGCTGATATAATCGTCGGGACCCTTGGCGACAGTCGCCAGCGCGCGGCTGGCCATCATGATCGCCTTGCCGCCCAGGCCTTCGATGAAACCGAACTGCTCCTCATAGGCCGCGATGACATCGTCGAGCGTCCTGGCGGCGCCTGGCGCCAGATGGTCTGTTCCGGCACCTGAGGCGAAATCGGCGCCCTCGACGGTTCGCGCCTCGGCGATCGAGCGGCGGATCAATTCCCTAGCGTTTGCCCAGTCGAAACCCATGCCGCGCTGCGAGGTGTCCATCGCCTCGGCGATACGGAAGCCTAGACGCCACAGATGATGGCGGAATGCCATCGTGCACTCCCAGTCGACCGCGGGATGGGACCACGGATCGGTCATCGCGAGGGGATCGGCAACGACATGGGCGGCGGCATAGGCGATGCGCGAAAACCGTGCGCCGATCACCGGCTGTGCCGGCTGGCCGACAAGGCGGTAGCGAGTGCTGCGACCGCCCTCTTCGGGCAAGGCAATGTCCATAGATCTCTCCCTTGGTCGCGCCTATAAATGGAACGTTCCAATAAATCAAGAACCTTTATGTCCCCGATCTCGGTCTCGCCGAATGCTGCATCGCAGCGACAAACCCTTGAAGAGCACCGGCTGCACCCGCTAAGCTCCCGTTTTTCTAGCTCGGAAAAAATCCCGATTGACTCAAATCCAACACAGGGATTAGAACGTTCCAATAATTCGACCAGAAAATACCGGGAGGACGGATCTGGATGGCCAGCAGGCCCAAGGCGACGATACTCGACATTGCCCGCGAGGCGGGCGTGTCCAAGTCGACGGTGTCGCTCGTGCTGCAGGGCAGCGGACTGATCCGGCCTGAGACCGCGCTGAAGGTTCGCAAGGCGATCGAGGATGTCGGCTATGTCTACAACCGCGGCGCCGCCAATCTGCGCAAGTCTCATTCCAACGTCATCGGTATGGTCATCAACGATCTCACCAACCCCTTTTTCGCCGAAATGGCGGTCGGCATGGAGCGCGTATTCCAGTCGGCGGGCATCGTGCCGTTCATCGCCAACACGGCGGAGAACCCGGTGCGCCAGGAAGAAGTGCTGAAATCGCTGATGGAACAGGGTGTAGCCGGGCTGATCGTGTCGCCGGCGCGCGGCACGACCTCAGGTGCTTTCCGCCGCATCGAAACGGCGGGCCTTCCGATCGTCTTCACCATGCGCCGCCTTCCCGAAAGCCGCATCCCGGTGATCGCGCCCGACAATCATCGCGGCGCCTGGCTCGCCACCGCCCATCTGATTGGCAAAGGGCATCGCCGGCTGGTCTTCTTCGGCGGCTCATCGGACCTGGTGGTCTATCACGAGCGGCTGGGCGGTTTTCGCGAGGCCTGCGAGGCGCTCGGCATCGCCAAACGCGATACACTGGTCGTCGAAGGCGAAACCAGCCGCAAGGGCGGCATTGCCTGTCTGGAGACGGCCCTCGCGATGGCCGAGCCGCCGACCGCGGCACTGTGCTTCAACGATGCGGTCGCCTTCGGCGTGATGCTGGCGCTGCGCAAGCGCGGGCTCGAGCCCGGTGCGGATTTCGCCGTCGTCGGCTTCGACGACGTGATCGAAGCCCAGCATTACATGCCGGCGCTGACCAGCGTCGCGGTGGATTCGGCGGGCCTAGGCGAGCGCGCCGCCCACGTCATGCTGAAGATGATCCAATCGCGCACCACGCGCGCCGAGGATCATATCGGCGCCGTCAACCTCGTCGTCAGGGACAGTTGCGGGCCTGATCGCCGTGCGGGAATGGGAGACGCGGCATGATCGTGAAATGGGGCCTGATCGGCGCGAGCACGATCGCCAGGCAATTCATGATCAGCGCCATTCGCGCGCAACCGAACAGCGAGATCGCGGCGGCGATGAGTTCCAGCCCGGAGCGCGCCGCTTCCTATGCCAAGGAGAACGGCATTCCGCTTGCCGTCTCGACGCTCGATGAATTGCTCGGCGCCGACATCGACGCCGTCTACATCTCGACCACCAACGATTTGCATCTCGAACAGGCATTGGCCGCGATCAGGGCGGGGAAACATGTGCTGTGTGAAAAGCCGCTCGCGCTGACCAGCGCCGATGCGCGCACAATGGTCGCCGCCGCCAAGGCGGCCGGCATCGTGCTCGGCACCAACCATCATCTGCGCAATGCCGGCTCGCACCGGGCGATGCGCGAAGCCATTGCCGCCGGCCGTATCGGCAAGCCGATTGCCGCGCGCGTCTTCCACTCCGTCTATCTGCCGGAAAACCTGCAGGGCTGGCGCATCACCAGGCCGGAAGCCGGTGGCGGCGCAGTGCTCGACATTACGGTGCACGATGCCGACACGCTGCGCTTCGTGCTCGGCGATGATCTGCTCGAGGTTTCGGCGTTCACACAGGCCGCTGGCATGGCCAGCGGCGGCCTGGAAGATGGCGCCATGTGCATCTGGCGCCTCAGATCGGGCGTCATCGCCCAGTCGCATGAGGGCTTCACCACCAAGTTCGCCGGCACCGGTTTCGAGGTGCATGGCAGCGAAGGCTCCCTGATCGCGAAAGATGTGATGACGCAGAAGCCGATCGGCTCTGTGCTGCTGCGCACGGCAAGGGGCGAGGAGGAATTGAGCTTCGACCGCGAGGATCTCTATGTCCGTTCCCTGCGCCAGTTCCATGCGGCGATCCGTGGCGAAGGCCAGCCGTCGGCCACCGGCGAGGACGGCGTCTGGTCGCTGACATCAGCCGAAGCGGCGTTGCAATCTGCCAAGTCCGGCAAATCAGTCGCGATCGACCCGAAACTCGGGGGCGCGGGATGAGCAAGCTCGTCTCCGCAGCGCAGGCGGCCAGCCTGATCAGGGACGGCATGGTCGTTTCCGTGTCGTCGTCGAGCGGTCTCGGCTGCCCGGATGCGGTGCTCGCCGCCATCGGCGAGCGCTTCGAGGCGGAAGGCCATCCGAAGAACATCACGACGCTGCACCCGATTGCCGCCGGCGACATGTACGGCATCAAGGGCATCGATCATCTGGCAAAGCCCGGCCTGTTGAAGCGCACGCTGTGCGGCTCCTATCCCTCGGGCCCGTCATCCTCGGAGCCGCCGCAGATCTGGAAGATGATCGGCGACAATTCCGTCGCCGCCTACAATGTGCCCTCTGGCATATTGTTCGACATGCATCGCGAAGCCGCTGCCAAGCGCCCCGGCGTGTTGACCAAGGTCGGCCTCGATACGTTCGCCGACCCGCGCCATCAGGGCTGCGCCATGAATGCGGCGGCCAGTGAGCCGATCGTTTCTGTGCAGCAGTTCGACGGTGATGAATGGCTCTATTTCCGCTCGATCGTGCCCAATGTGTCGATCATCCGCGCCACGACCGCCGACGAGCGCGGCAACCTCACTTATGAGCACGAGGGCGCCTATCTCGGTGGGCTGGAACAGGCGCTCGCCGCCCGCAACAATGGCGGCATCGTCATCGCGCAGGTCAAGCGCGTGGTCGAGAACGGCACCCTGAAGCCGCATGACGTGCGCGTGCCCGGTGTGCTGATCGACCACATCGTGGTGGCGCCCGACCAGTTGCAGACGACGCTGACGCCTTACGACCCGGCGATCTCGGGCGAGATCTTCCGGCCGCTGTCGACTTTCCGCAACGCCGAGATGAGTGTCCAGAAGGTCATCGCGCGACGCGTCGCCATGGAGCTTGCCGACGGCATGGCCGTCAACATCGGCTTCGGCATCTCGGCCAACGTGCCGCGCATCCTTATCGAGGAAGGCCAGCACGGCAAGGTCACCTGGGTGATCGAACAGGGCGCGGTCGGCGGCGTGCCGCTGCTCGATTTCAAGTTCGGCTGCTCGTCGAACGCCGACGCATTCATGCCTTCGCCACACCAGTTCATCTACTTCCAGGGCGGTGGCTTTGATGCCTCGCTGCTGTCCTTCCTGCAGATCGACCGGCACGGCTCGGTCAACGTGTCGAAGCTTTCGGCGCGGCCGCATGTCACCGCCGGCGCTGGCGGCTTTGTCGACATCACCGCGCGGGCGAAGAAGATCGTCTTTTCCGGCTTCTTCAATGCCGGCGCCAAGCTGTCGCTGGCCGATGGCGGCATCCGCATCGATCACGAAGGCAAGGTCAAGAAAGTGGTCGGCGAGGTCGAGCACATCTCGTTTTCGGGCAAGCGCGCGGTCGCGCAAGGACAGGACATCACCTATGTCACCGAGCGCTGCGTGATGAAGCTGACGCCGGATGGGCTGATGGTGACGGAGCTGGCACCCGGCATCGACCTTCAGCGCGATATACTGGCGCAGGCAGAGATTCCGCTCGGTATCGCCAACGATCTGAAAGTGACACCGGACGCACTCTACCGGGATCGGCCGATCGGGCTGTCGCTCAATGGCGGTGCCTCGCTTGGAGGCGCGCATGGCTGAACGTCTCGTCACCTTTGACACCGATGGTGCCATCGGCATCGTCACGTTGCGCCGGCCGGAGAAATTCAACGCGCTCGATATACCGATGCTGCGCGCGCTGGAAGCCGCGCTCGACACAGCGGAAGCTGCGGACAGCGTCCGCGTCGTGCTGCTGTGTGGCGAAGGCAAGGGTTTTTGCTCGGGTGGAGACGTCGAAGCCTGGTCACAAATGAGTGCCACCGATTTCCAGGTGCAATGGGTGCGCTACGGCCATCGCGTCTTCGACCGGCTGGCGCGGTTGCGGCAACCGACCATCACCGTGCTGTCAGGCCATGCGCTGGGCGGCGGGCTGGAACTGGCGGTCGCCTGTGACTTCCGCGTCGCCGAGGCGCAGGTGAAATTAGGCTTCCCGGAAACCTCGATCGGCGTGGTGCCCGGCTGGTCCGGCACGCAGCGCGCCGTGCGCCGTTTCGGCGCGCAGACGGTGCGGCGCATGGCAATCGGCGGCGAGATTTTTCTCGCCTCCGAGGCACTTGCTCTGGGCATCGTCGATCGGCTGGTCGACACAGGCAAGGCATTCACCGAGGCGAAGGCCTGGGCCGGCAAGATCGCCGAGCGCGGCCCGCTGGCAACCGAGGCCGCCAAGCTGATGATCGCGGTCGCCGAGGGCGAGGAAAGTGCCGCCGCTACAGAGGCGCTGGCCAGCGGCTTCATCGCGCTGACCGGTGATCTCAAGGCCGGGGTCGACGCTTTCAAGGCCAAGCAGAAACCAGCGTTTTCAAGATCCTAGAATGCAAGCGGAACCTCACATGAACTTGCCTCTCGACATCGCCATGCCCGCCGAGGCCTCCGCAGCACCGAAGACCTACCGGCTGCTGATCGACGGCAAGTTTGTCGATGCCCGCGACGGCCGCACCCTTGAGCGCAAGAGCCCCGGCCACGGCTTTACCGTTTCGCGCTATGCGCAAGCCGGCGAAGCGGAAGTCGAGGCAGCGGTACAGGCCGCGCACAAGGCTTTCGAGACCGGCCCTTGGCCGCGCATGAAGGCCAGCGAGCGCGCCGCGATCCTGCTCAAGGCGGCGGACCTGATCGAGGCGCGGCTTGAGGAGATCGCCCGGCTCGACGCGCTGGAATCCGGCAAGCCGATCGCCCAGGCGCGCGGCGAGATCGGCGGCGCCGTCGACATCTGGCGCTATGCCGCGGCGCTTGCCCGCACGCTCCATGGCGAAACCTACGCCAATCTCGGCGACGCCATGCTGGGCGTCGTGCTGCGCGAACCGATCGGCGTCGTCTCTATCATCACGCCATGGAATTTTCCGTTCCTCATCGTCAGCCAGAAACTGCCCTTCGCGCTCGCCGCCGGCTGCACGGCGGTGGTCAAGCCGAGCGAGATGACCTCGGCCTCGACCTTCGTGCTCGGCGACATCCTGATGCAGGCCGGCTTGCCGGATGGCGTCGTCAACATCCTCGCTGGCCTGGGCGCCGATGTCGGCGCGGCGATGGTCAGCCATCCGCTGGTCGAGATGGTGTCGTTCACCGGCTCCACCCGGGTCGGCAAGGTGACCATGGCATCGGCTGCGAGTTCGCTGAAGAAAGTCTCGATGGAGCTCGGCGGCAAGAACGGCCAGATCGTCTTTCCAGATGCCGACCTCGAAGCCGCCGCCGACGCAGCGGTGTTCGGCGGCTTTTTCAACGCCGGCGAATGCTGCAACGCCGGCAGCCGGCTGATCGTCCACGAGGCGATCGCCGACGACTTCCTTGGCGCAGTGAAGGCGCTCACCGCCCGGGTCACCGTCGGCGATCCACTCGATGACGGCACCAAGGTCGGCGCGATGATCTCTTCCGAGCACCTGGCCAAGGTCACCGGATACGTGACGGCGGCGGCAAACGACGGCAGCAGCGTCTATAGCGGCGGCAAGCAGATCGCCTCCAGTGCCGGTCAATATCTCGACCCGACCATTCTTCGCGGCGTGACCGAAGACATGGCCATTGCACGCGAGGAAGTGTTCGGCCCGGTGCTCTCGGTGCTGACTTTTGAATCGATTGAAAAGGCGTTGCGCATCGCCAACAACACGCCCTATGGTTTATCGGCGGGCGTGTGGAGCGCCAGCATCGACACCTGCATGTCGGTGGCGCGGAATGTGCGTTCGGGAACCGTTTGGGTGAACACGTTCATGGAAGGTTATCCCGAGCTGCCTTTCGGAGGCTACAAGCAGTCCGGTCTCGGACGCGAACTCGGCAAGCGCGCCGTCGAGGATTATACCGAGGAAAAGACAATCCAGTTTCATCGCGGCCAGCGCACCGGATGGTGGGTCGGCTGAGTTGGGAAGAACCCGGCGGACAACCGCCGGTCGTGTAGATGTAACAAGGGAGGAAGTACATGTTGCGCAAACTGCTTATCGGAACGGCTCTCGGGTCGGGCCTTGCGTTCGCGGCCCACGCCCAGGACGTCAAGGAAGTTGAGATGCTGCATTGGTGGACGTCGGGCGGCGAAGCGGCTGCTTTGAACGTGCTCAAGGAAGATCTGTCCAAGCAAGGCTTTGCCTGGAAGGACGTGCCCGTGGCTGGCGGCGGCGGCGACGCCGCCATGACCGCGCTGAAGGCGATGGTCGCGGCCGGCAATTACCCGACCGCCTCGCAGATGCTCGGCTATACCGTGCTCGATTATGCCGCGGCCGGCGTGATGGGCGACCTGACCGAGACGGCGGTAAAGGAAGGCTGGGACAAGTCCGTTCCGGCCGCCCTGCAGAAATTCTCGGTCTATGACGGCAAGTGGGTCGCGGCTCCGGTCAACGTCCACTCGGTCAACTGGCTGTGGATCAACAAGGCCGTAATGGACAAGATCGGCGGCACCGAGCCCAAGACCTTCGACGACTTCATCGCGCTGCTCGACAAGGCCAAGGCGGCGGGCGTCATCCCGCTCGCGCTCGGCGGCCAGAACTGGCAGGAAGCCACCATGTTCGATTCGGTCGTGCTGTCGACCGGCGGACCTGAATTCTACAAGAAAGCCTTCAACGACCTCGACGAGGAGCAGCTGAAGTCCGACACGATGAAGAAGTCGTTCGACAACCTCGCCAAGCTCGTCACCTATGTCGACCCGAACTTCTCGGGCCGCGACTGGAACCTCGCTACCGCCATGGTCATCAAGGGAGATGCGCTGGTGCAGGTCATGGGCGACTGGGCCAAGGGCGAATTTAACGCCGCCAAGAAGGTCCCTGGCACCGACTTCCTGTGCTATCGCTTCCCGGGCACCGACGGCAGCGTGGTCTACAACTCCGACATGTTCGGCATGTTCGACGTTCCGGACGACCGCAAGGCCGCCCAGGCCGCCTTGGCCACCGCCACTTTGTCGAAGAGCTTCCAGTCGGCCTTCAACGTCGTCAAGGGCTCGGTCCCAGCGCGCACCGACGTGCCTGACACCGACTTCGACGCTTGCGGCAAGAAGGGCATGGCCGACCTGAAGGCCGCCAATGAGGGCGGCACGCTGTTTGGTTCGCTCGCGCAAGGCTATGGCGCGCCTCCGGCGGTCGCCAATGCCTATAAGGACGTCGTCTCGAAATTCGTCCACGGCCAGATCAAGACCTCGGACGAGGCCGTGACCCAGCTGGTCAACGCGATCGAAGACGCCAAGTAAAACCAGGCATGGAGAGACCTTCCCTGCTCCGGTGGGGAAGGTTCCACCAAGGCAGGATGGTCGGCCTCGCGTCGGAAATGCCTATCACCTGGCGCCGGCGATCAACCAACACGCCCGACCCGAAAGGGAGGAGCCCATGACTACGGTCGCGACCCAGATCAAGCTGACGCCGGAGCATAACGCGCGCCCGGGCGCCTCGGTGCGCTCGCGCCTGCAGGACGCCTTGCCGAAGATCGTGCTGGCGCCAAGCTTTGCGATCACCATCGTCTTCGTCTACGGCTTCATCCTGTGGACGGTCTATCTGTCTTTCACCAACTCCAAGACGTTCCCGTCCTATGCCATTACTGGGTCACGCGCCTATCAGCGGCTGTGGCGCTGGACCTTCGAGAGCGACCCGCCTTCGAGCTGGTACACGTCGATCACCAACATGGGCATTTTCGGTTTTCTCTACATCTTCATCTGCCTGGCGCTCGGCCTTTTCCTGGCCATCCTGCTCGACCAGAAGATCCGCGGCGAAGGCGTGTTGCGGCCGATCTATCTCTACCCGATGGCGCTATCCTTCATCGTCACCGGCGTCGCCTGGAAATGGTTCCTCGATCCCGGCCTCGGCCTCGAGCAGACGCTGCACCAATGGGGCTGGACGAGCTTCCATTTCGACTGGATCAAGAACAAGGATTTCGTCATCTACACCGTGGTGATCGCCGGCGTCTGGCAGGCCTCGGGGTTCATCATGGCGATGTTCCTCGCCGGCCTGCGTGGCATCGACGGCGAGATCATGAAGGCGGCGCAGATCGACGGCGCCACCACGTTCCAGCTCTATCGCCGGATCGTCATCCCGCTGCTGCGGCCGGTGTTCCTGTCGGCCTTCATCGTGCTCGCCCACCTCGCCATCAAGTCCTACGATTTGGTCGTCGCGCTGACCAGTGGCGGACCGGGCGGCTCGGCCTGGCTGCCGTCGAACTTCATGTATGAGTACACCTTCAAGCGCAACGAAATGGCTGTCGGCTCAGCCAGTGCTGTGATCATGCTGATGACCATCACCGCGATCATCGTGCCCTATCTCTACTCCGAGCTCAGGGAGAAGCCGCGATGAGCGTCATTGCCACTCCCGCTCGCCAGAGCACTGGCGGCATCAGCGCCAGGACCGTCAACCGCGTTGTCATCTACGGCCTGCTGGCGCTGTTCGCGCTGTTCTACCTGATGCCGCTATTCGTCATGCTGGTGACCTCGTTCAAGACCATGGACGAGATCCAGAACGGCAACATGCTGGCGCTGCCGCAGGCGCCGACCTTCGAGCCATGGCTGAAGGCCTGGGGCGAGACCTGCGTCGGCCTCACCTGCGCCGGCATCAAGGGCTATTTCTGGAATTCCATCAAGATGGTGGTTCCGGCGGTGCTGATCTCGACGCTGCTCGGCGCGCTCAACGGCTATGTCCTGACCAAATGGCGCTTCCGCGGCCACACGCTGGTGTTCGGGCTGATGCTGTTTGCCTGCTTCATTCCGTTCCAGTCGGTGCTGTTGCCGATGGCGACGATCCTCGGCAGCCTCGGCCGTTTCGGCGTGACGTTGCGGAACGCAACGGGGCTGTCATTCGGCTTGGGCAACCCGACGGTCAACCTGGTCTTTGTCCACGTCGTCTACGGGCTTGGCTTCACCACTTTGTTCTTCCGCAATTATTACGAGGCGTTCCCGACCGAACTGGTCAAGGCGGCGCAGGTCGACGGGGCCAGCTTCTTCCAGATTTTCCGGCGCATCATGCTGCCGAATTCGATGCCGATCTTCGTCGTCACCGTCATCTACCAGTTCACCAACATCTGGAACGACTTCCTATTCGCCTCCGCCTATGCCGGCACCGGTGACGCGATGCCGATGACCGTGGCGCTGAACAACGTCGTCAACACCTCGACCGGCGTCGTCGAATACAACGTCAACATGGCGGCGGCGATGATCGCCGCATTGCCGACACTTCTCGTCTACGTGGTCGCTGGCCGCTATTTTGTGCGCGGCCTGATGGCCGGCGCCGTCAAAGGATAATCGAATGGCTTTTCTCGAAATCAATGGGCTGAGGAAGCGGTTCGGATCGGTCGAGATCCTGAAGGGCATCGACGTCGATCTCGAAAAGGGCGGCTTCCTTGTGCTGGTCGGCCCGTCCGGCTGCGGCAAGTCGACATTGCTCAACACCATCGCCGGCCTGGAAACCATCACCGAAGGCGAAATCCGCGTCGACGGCCGGATGATCAACGATCTCCATCCCTCGAAGCGCGACATCGCCATGGTGTTCCAGAGCTATGCGCTCTATCCGAACATGACTGTCGCCGGAAACATTGCCTTCGGCATGGAGATGCGCGGCGTGCCGGCTCAGGAGCGCCAGAAGGCGATCGACAAGGTGGCGAAAGTGCTGCAGATCGGCCACCTCCTGCAGCGCAAGCCGAGCCAGCTCTCCGGCGGCCAGCGCCAACGCGTCGCGATGGGCCGGGCGCTGGTGCGCGACCCCAAGCTCTTTCTCTTCGACGAGCCGCTCTCCAATCTCGACGCCAAGCTGCGTGTCGACATGCGCATCGAGATCAAGCGCCTGCACGCGACTACCGGCACAACAATAGTCTATGTCACCCACGACCAGATCGAGGCGATGACGCTGGCCACCAAGATCGCGGTGATGCGCGACGGCGAGGTGCAGCAGTTCGGCACGCCGGCCGAAATCTATAACAATCCGACCAATTTGTTCGTTGCCGACTTCATGGGTTCACCGGCCATGAACCTGATCCCGGCGACGATCGGCGGCAATGGCAATGCACTTTCCGTGGTGCTGCAGCGAGAGGCGCGCGAGCCGATCTCGCTGCCGCTGGCCGATGCGCCGTCGGGCCTGTCGGCATTCCACGACAAGCCGATCATCTTCGGCGTCCGCCCCGAAGCCCTGACCGATCCGGAAGGGGCCGAACGCAACGCATCGAACATCGCCACCGCCGACTGCCATATCGAAGTCGTGGAACCGGCTGGCTCCGACACTTTCGCGGTCACCAATCTGGGCGGCAAGGCGGTGGTGGCGCGTCTGCGCGCCGACGCCAACATCCAGCCGGGTACCAGCACGCCGCTCGCCTTCAACCTGACCAAGGCAGTGTTCTTCGATCCGGCGACCGAGAACCGTATCCTCTGACAGCCATGACAAACCCGGACATCGTCATCATCGGCTCCGGCATCGGCGGCGCCACGATCGCCTCCGGCCTTGCCGGCAGTGGCGCCTCGATCCTGATGCTGGAGCGCGGCGAGACGTTGCCAACGACGACGCACACGCGCGACACACGCGCCATCTTCGTCGACGGTCACTACCGTCCAAAGGAGATGTGGCGCGAGGCCGGGGGTGCTGCGTTCAACCCCGGCAACTACTACTACGTCGGCGGCAATTCGAAATTCTATGGCGCGGTGCTGATCCGCTACCGCAAGCAAGACTTTTCCGCGATGGAGCACTATGGCGGCATCTCGCCGGCCTGGCCGTTCTCCTATGAGGAGTTCGAGCCATGGTACTCCAGGGCCGAGCAGCTTTTTCGCGTGCGCGGCGCACTCGGCGAAGACCCGACCGAACCGTTCCACTCGATCCCCTATGCCTTCGGGCCGGTGCCGGACGAGGCGCCGATCGCCCGCGCCCGCGCCGAACTCAAGGGGCTCGGCCTGCACCCGGCATCGCTGCCGCTCGGCGTCGACATCGATGCCTGGCTGAAGGACGGCAAGACAGGCTGGGATGCCTTTCCCAACGCCGGGACCGGCAAGGTCGACGCCCAAACAGGGCCGCTGGCGGCAGCACTGGCCGACCGGAACATCCGGCTAGAGACCAGTGCCCATGTCGAATATCTCGAAGCGTCATCGGATGCCAGGACGATCGCCGCCGTTCACTATCGCCAGAATGGCATGCTGAAGAAAGTGACGCCGAAACTGGTCATCCTCTCGGCCGGCGCGGTCAATTCAGCGGTCATCCTGCTGCGCTCGCCCTCTCCCAACAATGGCAAGGGAGGCGGCAAGGGCCTCGCCAACCGTTCCGACCAGGTCGGCCGCAATTTCATGAACCACAATTCGAGCGCCATGCTGGCGATCGATCCGCGCCGCAGGAACACATCCGTCTACCAGAAGACGCTGATGCTCAACGACTACTATCTGTCCGACGGCAAGGGCGGCAAGCCGCTCGGCAACGTCCAGCTTCTCGGCAAGATCGACGGCAATATCTTGAGGGCCAACGTCAAGCTTGCACCCAAATTCGCGCTGGACTTCATGGCCGGCCACGCCGTCGACTGGTATCTGATGTGCGAGGACCTGCCCGATCCCGAAAGTCGCATCATGGTCGATGGCAAGGACATCGTCATGCAGTGGCGGCGCTCCAACATGCAGTCGCTCGACGGGCTGACCAAGGTGATGCGTGAAAACTTCCGCGCCTGCGGCTATCCGATCGTCCTGTCGCGGCCTTTCGACAAGCGAACGCCGTCGCACCAGTGCGGCACGGTTAAGATGGGCGACGATCCGGCGACCTCGCCGCTCGACCCGTTCTGCCGCTCGTTCGATCACCGGAACCTGTTTGTCGTCGACGCTAGCTTCCTGCCCAACTCGGCCGCAGTCAATCCGGCGCTGTCGATCGCAGCACAAGCGCTGCGTGTCGCCGACCATATCCGCAAGACGGAGCTTGTCGCATGACCCGCCCGGCGGCCATCGTCACCGGCGGCGCGCGCGGCATTGGGCTGGCCTGCGCCGAGGCGCTGGCCGATGCCGGCTTCGACATCCTTGTCGTGGACCTTGCCGACAATGCCGCTGACGGACTTGCCGCCAACATCGCTGCCCGCGGTGCGAAATTCGCCTACCATTGTGGCGACATCGCCGATCTCGAAAACCATGCGGCGCTGGTCGATGCCGCGATAAGCGCCTTCGGCCGCATCGACTGCCTGGTCAACAATGCCGGCATCGGCGCGGTCGAACGCGGCGACCTGCTGGAATTGAAACCGGAGAATTTCGACCGGATCCTCAGCATTAATCTGCGCGGCACCGTCTTCCTCAGCCAAGCCGTTGCCAAGGCGATGCTTGCGGCGCCGGGTGATCACCCAAAATCGATCATCACCATCACCTCGGTCAGCGCCGAAATGGCCTCGCCCGAGCGCGGCGACTACTGCATCTCCAAAGCTGGGCTTTCGATGTGGGTGAAGACCCTGGCACTGCGGCTCGCCGCCGAAAATGTCGGCGTCTTCGAGGTGCGGCCGGGCATCATCCGCACCGACATGACCGCCGGGGTAACCGCCAAATACGACGCGCTGATCGACAGCGGGTTGGTGCCGGCGAAGCGCTGGGGCGAAGCCGCCGATGTCGGCGCCATTGTGGCGGCACTCGCCGGCGGCAAGCTTGGCTTTTCGACCGGCTCGATCGTCAATGTCGACGGCGCGCTGTCGGTGCCGAGGCTGTGAGCAGGTGACGTCATGACCGACTATATCATCGTCGGCGCCGGCCCGGCCGGCTGCGTCCTCGCCAACCGGCTGAGCGAAGAGCCATCGAATTCAGTGCTGCTGCTCGAGGCCGGCGGCAAGGACTGGCATCCGCTGATCCATATGCCGGCGGGTTTCGCCAAGATGACCAAGGGCATCGCCGCCTGGGGCTGGTCGACCGTGCCGCAGAAGCACATGAAGGACCGCGTCTTCCGATACACGCAGGCCAAGGTGATCGGCGGCGGCTCCTCCATCAACGCCCAGATCTACACGCGCGGCAATGCCCGCGATTACGACGCCTGGGAGAAGGAAGAGGGCCTTGCCGGTTGGGGCTATCGCGACGTGCTGCCCTATTTCAAGCGGGCCGAGAACAACCAGCGCTACGCCAACGATTTTCACGGCGACCAAGGCCCGCTCGGCGTCTCGAACCCGATTGCGCCGCTGCCGATCTGCGAGGCTTATTTCCGCGCCGGACAGGAGATGGGCATTCCCTTCAATCCGGACTTCAACGGGGTAACCCAGGAGGGCGTCGGCTATTACCAATTGACGCAGAGAAACGCGAGACGCTCCTCTGCCTCGGTCGCCTATCTCCGGCCGATCCGGGAACGCAAGAACCTGACCGTCAGGACAGATGTGCTGGTGACGCGCATCGTCGTCGACAAGGGCCGCGCCATCGGCGTCGAGACCGTCGACAGGCCGGGCGGCGAGAAGAAAATCCTGCGCGCCGAGCGCGAAGTGATCGTCTCGTCCGGCGCCATCGGCTCGCCGAAGCTTCTGATGCAGTCGGGCATCGGCCCGGCCGACCATTTGAAGTCGGTCGGCGTGACGCCGGTGCACGATCTGCCCGGCGTCGGCTCCAACCTGCAGGACCATCTCGACCTGTTCGTCATTGCCGAATGCACCGGCGACCACACTTACGACAACTACGCCAAGCTGCACCGGACGGTGTGGGCCGGCCTGCAGTACCTGCTGCTGAAGAAGGGGCCGGTGGCATCTAGTCTGTTCGAGACCGGCGGCTTCTGGTACGCCGACCCGACCGCCGCCTCGCCCGATATTCAGCTGCATCTCGGCCTCGGCTCCGGTATCGAGGCCGGTGTCGAGAAGCTGAAAAATCCGGGCGTGACGCTGAATTCGGCTTTCCTGCGCCCGCGCTCGCGCGGCACGGTGCGGCTGAACAGCGCCGACCCGGCTGACCACCCGCTGATCGATCCGAATTACTGGTCCGACCCTTACGACCGCGACATGTCGATCAAGGGACTCAGGCTGGCGCGCGAGATCGTGCGGCAGAAGGCGCTTGCTTCCTACGTGCTGCGCGAGGTGCTGCCGGGACCGACGCTCACCAGCGACGACGAGCTGTTCGACTATGCCTGCCGCAGTTCCAAGACCGACCACCACCCCGTGGGGACCTGCCGCATGGGCCACGACGCGATGAGCGTGGTGACGCCCGATCTCAAGCTGCGCGGCATTGAGGGCTTGCGCGTCTGCGATGCCTCGGTGATGCCGCGCATCCCCTCCTCCAACACCAATGCCCCGACCATCATGGTCGGCGAAAAAGGCGCCGATCTGATCCTTGGCCGCGAGCCGCTGCCGCCGGCCGTGTTTTCGACCAACCAAGCGGCATGAGATCCCAGGAATGATCAGGCACTGTGTTTTCGCTCGATTCCACAATGACGTCACCAACGACGAGCGCGCGGCAATCCATACCGATCTCGAGGCGCTGCGGCGGGTGATCGACGGTATGGGCAAGGTCGAATTCAGCGCCAACGTCAGCCCAGAACCCTTCGCACGCGGCTTCACGCACGGCTTCACCGTCGACTTCCGCGACGCCGCCGCACGCGATGCTTATCTTGTGCATGACGATCACAGCCGAGCCGGCGCCCGGCTGGTCGCTGCACTCGAAGGCGGCACCGACGGGCTGATGGTGTTCGATCTGGAGATAGGCGCTTAGCTTACCCAAGCCTCAGCGCGACGACACCGGCAACAATGCTGAGCACGGCGGCACCCCGCCATCCCGTCATCTTCTCGCCGAGCGCAAACACCGAAATCATCATGGCGAACAGGATGGACGTTTCGCGCAGCGCCGCGACCGAGGCGATCGGCGCCTTGGTCATCGCCCACATCACGATCCAGTAGGCGGCGCCGCTGAGCACACCGGTGTACACGCCCGCCTTCCAGTCGCGCGCCAGCACCGGCAGCGCCTTTGGCCCGCGAAAGATCAGGCACAGCACCAGCGCCCAGAGCGCATCGCAGACGAACAGCCATGCCGCATAGCTCGAGGCGGTGGCGGCGAGCCGCGCGCCGCTGCCGTCGGACAGCGTATAGCTGGCGATGAAGATCGAGGTGCCCAGCGCAAAGCCGACCGCGCGCAGGTTCAATCTCTCTAGATGCGCGCCACCGCGAAACGACAGCACCAGCGTGCCCGCCGACAAAAGAAGGATCCCGAGAATGGCGAGCGGCGCCGGCACCTCGGCGACGACCACTATGCCGCCAAGTGCGGCCAGCAGCGGCGCCGTGCCACGCGCCAGCGGATAGGTCTGGGCGAAATCGCCGGCCTTGTAGGCGCCAATCAGGAACGTTCTGTAGCCCATGTGGAAGATCACCGAGGCGATGATGTACGGCCACACTTCCGATTTCGGCACCTCGACGAAAGGCAGCGCCAGAAGCGCCACGGCGCCCATGCCGAGCGTCATCAGCGTGATCGACAGAAAGCGGTCGAGATGGACCTTGACCAGCGCGTTCCATATCGCGTGCATGGCGGCGGCGGCAAGCACCGCGAAGAAGACGAACAAGGTCATCGGTGGCTCATGCCCCTCCGGTCCCTGTCGCGAACGGCGTTTCCAGGTCGATGTCGACCCGCAGCGGAAAGTGGTCGGAGGCGATTTCGCCGATATCGGCGCTGACCGAGCGCACGCGTCCCGCAAACATGCCGCCGACGAAACAATGGTCGAGCCGTCGCTTTGTCAGCCCGCCATCGATGGTCTTAACATGGGTGTGGAAGTCCCCCGCAGGTTCGCTGGCGACGGCGGCGGCATCGACAAAACCGTCGAGATAGGCGGCACCGCGATGGTACGGCGTGCTGCCGACGATGCGCCGGTACTCGGCGCTGCCCGGCTCCATGTTGAAATCGCCCATCCAGATCGCTGCCAGCGGGTTTTCCGGCTGCGGCTCGCCATTGCTCCAGTTGCGCACGGGTTCGTCGTCGGCGCCACTCCACGGGCCGCCGTCGGACGGCGCCCGGCGATGCTCGGCGAGCAGATAGTCGATCTGCTCCAGCCGCTCCTCGGCCGCGATATGCGCGAGATGCAGCGACAGCACCCGCACCGGTCCGGCAGGGATGCGAATCATGCATTCGAGCGCCGCGTTGCGGGTGTTGAGCGGACGCACGGTGCGGCGCAGCGGCAACGTGTGCAGGCGCGACCAGACGATCGGCAGCCTCGACAGCACCATGGTGCCGAATTGCCGCCGCCGGTTGACGATCCGGCCTTCACGCCGCTCGCTGGCGTCCATGTCGAAGGCCGGGCCATAGACCCAATGGTATTCGGGCAGCAGCCGAGAAAGGATTTCCGGCTGGTCGTCCTCGTTGCTGCGCAGCCAGTGCCGTTCCACTTCCTGCAAGGCGATGATGTCGGCGCCAGCGACAACCTTGGCGCAGCGCGCGAGATCGTAGCGGCCGTCGCTGCCGAAACCGTATTGGATGTTGTAGC
This sequence comes from Mesorhizobium sp. M6A.T.Cr.TU.017.01.1.1, assembly GCF_004023115.1. Taxonomy (NCBI): domain Bacteria; kingdom Pseudomonadati; phylum Pseudomonadota; class Alphaproteobacteria; order Hyphomicrobiales; family Phyllobacteriaceae; genus Mesorhizobium; species Mesorhizobium sp. M6A.T.Cr.TU.017.01.1.1. Next base: position 14,786 of record NZ_RZTA01000015.1, on the reverse strand, counting down.
TGACCAGCTTCATTGCTTAACCGGCTCAATTTCGTGATGGCAGTAGCGGTTTGGCGGATTGGTTGCAATGTGCAGCCGGATGGAGAGAGCTTGGGCCAGATAGCGCGCGGCTAAGTCGTCAGCGGCTGGAAACGTCCTGGCGGAGAAGCGGCCAGTTCCGACCAGTCGATTTCCTCCTCCAGGCGATGATAGGCTTCGTCGCCGATCGTCCCATCGATACGCAGCTGTTCCAACGCGTCACGCTGGCTCTTGATGGCATAGAGGCGCAACCTGTCGTACTCGGTTGCAGCCTGGGCATCGTCAGGATTTTCGGCGATCACGCGCTGCGCGGTAAATTGCTCGCGGACCGCGGCCGCCGCATTCGATGTCTTGCCGCTCAACGCGTCCAGTGCGGCCTGCATGATGGCGACGCGTGCCTGCGCGACCTCGCGGTCGACAGTTTCGTCCGGATCGAGACGAAGCAAGCGCAGCAGCGGCTTCAGGCTCATGCCTTGCAGCACCAATGTGCCGAGGACGACCGAGAAGGCGGCGAGCACGATCGGGTCGCGGCCGGGAAAGTCGGCCGGCAAGGCAAACGCTGCCGCAAGGGTGACCAGACCACGCATGCCGCACCAGCCGATCAGCACGCCGCCGCGAAACGACGGGGCTTCGGCCTGCCGATCCGCGTCACCGAAGCTGGCAAGCCACCTCATGATCGCGCCGCATCCCAGCACCCAGACGAGACGCGAGACGATGACGACTGCCAGCACGGCTGCGGCGAAGACGAACGCTTCGACCTGCCCCTGCTCGGCAAGCCGGCCGACGATCGATCGCGCCTGAAGTCCCATCAGGACGAAGGCCAGCACGTTGAGCACGAAGACCGCCGTCTCCCAGACCGAGTAGGAGCTGACGCGATTCCTGGCCGGCATGCGGCGCGGCGCGGTGCGCGCGATGGTCATGGCATAGACGACGATCGTAATGATAGCGGAGAGCCCGACCCTATCGGCCAGGATCCAGACGCCGAATGTTCCGGCAAATTGCACCACCGTGCCACTTGCCGGATCGCTGATGCGACTGAGGGTGCCGAGAAACAATCGGCCGAGCACATAACCAGCGGCTAGGCTGCCGACCGTCGACAGCAAGATCATCGGAACCGCACTGCTCAGCAGGATAGAGCCGGCAGCTGCGGAAACCGCCATGCGGTAGATCAGGAGTGCCGTGGCGTCGTTGAGCAGGCTTTCGCCTTGCAGGATCGCGGTGACGCGGTGCGGCACCTTGAACTGTCCAAGCACGGCCGACGCCGCGACGGCATCGGGCGGCGCCACGATCGCGCCGAGGGCAATGGCCGCAGCGATCGGCAGGCCTGCCATTGCCCATCCGGCGAGCGCCACGGCAGCAGTCGTGAAAACAACGGCGCCAAGCGCCAGCAAGACAAGCGGCAGTCTGTAGCGATTGAGATCGCGCAGCGACGTGTCGTAGGCAGCATCGAGAAGCACCGGCGCGATGAACAAGGCGAGCGCCAGTTCGGGATCGATCTCGATGGTCGGCGCAAACGGCAGGAAGGCGATGCCTACGCCTGCCAACGCCAACAAAGAGGGATAGGGGACCTGGAGACGCCGCGACAACGCTGTCAGCGCGACGGCGATCAGCAGGAGAACAAGGGTCAGCTCGAAAAGCGCCATGCCTCATCGTAGCGGCGAAGCGCGATTATTGGCAGCGGTAAAAACCATGAGCTGCTGTGATTGGCCGTTGTGCTCTGACATGGCAGTATGCGTTGAGGCGGTTGTCTGCGTATAAGCTTGGGTCATGATCCTCATCGGCCAATATGACTCGCCCTTCGTCCGTCGCGTTGGCATTGCGCTGACCCTGTACAACCTGCCGTTTGAACATCGTCCCTGGTCGACCTTCGGCGATGCGGACAAGATCAGGCCCTACAATCCGCTGACGCGCGTGCCAACCCTGGTGCTGGACAATGGCGAGGTGCTGATCGAGAGCCACGCCATGCTGGACCATCTGGATGGTCTCGTAGCGGCCGAGCACAGGATGTTTCCGACCGACGAGCCGGCGCGCCGCCAAGCGCTGAAGATAGCCGCTTTGGCAACCGGGCTGGGCGACAAGGCGGTTAGCCTGTTCTACGAGAGGCTGCTGCACGAGCCGATCTCCGACCTCTGGGTTGAGCGCTGCCGCAAGCAGATAGAAGGCGTGATGGCTGTACTGGAAGCCGATCGCAGCACAAGGCCTGAAACCTACTGGTTCGGCGATCGGATCGGCCATGCCGACATCGCGGTTGCCGCCGCGCTCCGCTTCCTTGGCGAGGCACATCCCGGCCTGGCTTCGCTCACCGCGTTTCCGGCGCTCGCCGCCCATGCCGCGCGGCTGGAAGCGCTGCCGGTCTTCAGGACGGTGAGCCAGCCGTTCATCCCGCCGGCCTGACTTCGACTTCCGGGATACTGCCGCTGTTAGTGCATGTCGCCCAAAAGTGCGCAGCGGTTTTGGGATAACGACATGCATAAAAACAAAGGCTTAAAGCGCGTCGATTGAATCCGTTTCAACGCGACGCGCTTTAGAGCATTTGCAGCCAAACGTCTTCGTTTGGCGTCCGACAAAATGCGTCAAACAAGACCTGGAGCGCGGTTTTGGTTCCACCAAAGCGCTCTAGTGCAGCACCAGCATGTCGCCCGACGAGAAGGAAATCTCGGCCTTCTCACCGACGGCGGGCGGCGGGGCGGCCGGGCTGTTGAACGTGTCGAGCGACACCGTGCTGCCGCCGATGCCGACGCGAACCCGGATGACCGAGCCGAGGAAATGGACTTCGGCGATCTCGCCCGAAAGGCTGGAATCGCGGCCGGGATGGCGGCCGAGCGAAATTGCCTCGGGCCTCAGCGCCAGGGATAGCTTGTCGCCGGTCTTCGAACCGTTGAGCTTGCCCTTGAGCGCGACCTCCTGCGTGTTGACGCGCACCTTGCCCGAAGCGGCATCGGTGACGGTGCCTTCGAGCACGTTCAGCGTGCCGACGAAATTGGCGACGAACTTGGTCGCCGGCCGGTTGTAGATCTCGAACGGCGTGCCGACCTGCTCGGCCTTGCCGCTATACATGACTGCGATGCGATCGGAGATCGACAGCGCCTCTTCCTGGTCGTGCGTGACGAAGATCGTGGTGATGCCTAACCTCTTCTGGATCGAGCGGATTTCCTCGCGCAGCGACACGCGCACCTTGGCGTCGAGCGCCGACAACGGCTCGTCGAGCAGCAGGAGCTTCGGCTTCGGCGCGATCGCCCGCGCCAGCGCGATACGCTGCTGCTGGCCACCGGAGAGCTGATAGGGATAGCGATCGCCCATCTGCGGCAGCTTGATGAGGTCGAGCATCTCGGCAACGCGCCTGTCAGCATCGGCCTTTGGCATGCCCGCGACCTTCAGTCCGAAGCCGATGTTCTGCGCCACCGTCAGGTTCGGAAACAGCGCATAGGCCTGGAACACCATGCCGACATTGCGCTGGTTGGGCTTGAGCCGGGTGATATCCTTGCCGGCCACGACGATCTTGCCGGCGCTCGGCTCCTCGAAGCCGGCGACCATGCGCAGCACCGTCGTCTTGCCGCAGCCCGATGGCCCGAGGAAGGAGACGAATTCGCCCGGCTCGACGTCGAGGTTAAAATCCTGGACCACGGTGGTGGGGCCGAAGGATTTTCGCACATGCTGGATGGAGAGGAATGGCTCGGCCATGGTTTTTTTCTTTCGGTCAGTACTTTTCGATCAGTTTGGCCGGTTCGCCGATCGCGGCGCAAAACGCGACAGGATCTGGATCAGCGACATGCACGCCCAGGTAATGGCGAAGGCAATGATGGCAAGTGCCGCCGGCTCATAGGCGCGATTGGCGCCGATGTTCTGCAGGTAGGGACCGAAGGCCGGCCGATTGAGCAGGCTGGCCATGGTGAATTCGCCGAGGACGATGGCGAAGGTAAGGAAGGCGCCCGACAATACCGCGATCAGCACATTGGGCAGAATGACGCGGGTGATGATCGTGCCCCAGCCGGCGCCGAGGATCTGCGCCGCCTCCGTCAGCGTGCGCACGTCGATGGTGCGAAGCCCGGTGTCGACGGCGCGGTACATATAGGGCAGCGCCAGCGTCGCATAGCCGATGACCAGCAAGGCGTTGGTGCCCGTATCGCTCGCCAGGAACGGCAGCGGCGAGTTCGATCCGTACATTCTGATGTAGCCGAAGACGATGACGATCGCCGGGATGACCAGCGGCAGCAGCGTGATGAACTCGACGACCGGCCTCAGTTGCGGCAGCCGCAGCCGGATCCAGTAGGCGGTGGGCACGACGATCAGCACGCCGAGGATGATGGTGAAGACGGCGGCAAGCACCGAATAGCCGAAAGTCGCCTGGAAGCGGGGGTCGCCAAGCACGACCTCGTAGGCATCGAAGGAATAGACGCCGCGCCGCATGCGCATCGAGAATTCCACGGTTGCAATCAGCGGAATGAAGAAATAGGCCGCGCCCAGCGCGAAGACGACCCAGGCCCAGAAACGTCCGCTCTTCATTTGAGCCACCTTTCGCTGCGCGTCCGGAACCAGATGTAGAAGACGTTGGCGAGGCCGGTGATGACGATCATGCCAAAGGCAATGGCATAGCCGAGATGCGGGTTGTGCAGCACGTCGCCGCGGATCTGCGCGTAGAGCACGATGGGAATGATGTTGAGCGACGAGCCGGTCAGCGCATAGGCGGTGGCGATGGCGCCGAAGGCATTGGCAAACAGCAGGATGACGGTGCCGAGAAAACTCGGCCAGATCACCGGGATGACGACCATGCGCCAGTATTGCGCGGTGGTGGCGCCAAGCGTCGCGGCCGCCTCGCCCCATTCCTTCTTCAGTCCGTCGATCGCCGGTGTGATGATGACCACCATCAGCGGGATCTGGAAATAGACATAGGTCAACGTCAGGCCCCAGAACGACAGGATGTTGAAGCCGTGGGCGTAGATGTTGAAGCCGAACACGGTGTTCAGGATCACCGTCGCGAGGCCGAGCCGGCCGAGCGTGGCGAGGAAGGCAAAGGCCAGCGGCACGCCGGCGAAATTCGAAGCCACGCCGGAAAAGGTCAGCGTCGCCGAGCGTATCCAGTTCGGCAGGCCGCCGCGCACGATGGCAATGGCAATGGCCAGACCGGCAAATGCGCCGATGAGCGACGAAGCAAGGCTGATCTTGATCGAGATCCAGTAGGCGGCAAGGATGCTGGGCAGCTTGCAGTTTCCGTCGACCCAGGAAATCCAGGAATCATATTGGCACTGCATGTAGTTCGACAAATTGGGTGGGTCGAAGATACCGACGATGTTGTCGAAGGTGAATGCGCCGGCATCGTTCTGGAACGCGCCCAGCACCAGATAGAGCGTGGGCAGGACCAGGAACATGATGGCGAAGATGAAGAACGGCGCCACGCCCAGCCATTGCGTCGGCAGCCGAAACGCGCGCGCCTCGCTGGGCGGCGCCGTCTTCCCGGCAATCGCGTGATCGGAAAGCGAGAGATCGGTCATGCGCCGGCTACCGTCTTATCGCATCGGCCCGAAAATCGAACTCGATTTTCGGAAAGCACGATGCGAAAATTTGAGTTCTAGAGCGTACTTTGTGCGTCCAAGTGGACGCACGTCGCTCTAGTGGAATGCCGGGCGGCAGTGAAGCCGCCCGGCGGTTTTCAACCTTACTGAACGTTGGCGCCGACGACGGCGTCCCAGTTCTTGGTGATGGCTTCCTTGGCCTTGCCCTGCTCGTCGAGCGTCGGGAACACCGCGGCCTCATAAGATGCGGCCGGCGGCAGCTTGGCCAGCACGTCCTCCGGGATCTTGCCGTTCTTGGCGAGATCGTTGAAGCGGATCGGGTGGCAGTAGCCCTTCAGCCAGCCAATCTGGCCTTCGTCGGAATAGAGATATTCCAGCCAGAGCTTGGCAGCGTTCGGATGCGGCGCGTAGGCGCTGATCGCCTGCACGTAGACACCGGCGACGACACCGGTCTTCGGCACGACGACGTCGACCGGCGGATTGCCTTTCAGCGTGTCGCGGCCGGCAAGCGCATTGTAGTCCCAGTTGATCAGGATCGGTGTCTGACCCTGTGCAAGCGTCGCCGGCTTGCCGATGACCGGCACGAAATTGCCGGCGGCGTTGAGCTTCTTGAAGAACTCGAGGCCGGCAGTACCTGCGGCTTCACCGGCCGCGGCGCCGCTCGAAAGGCCGGCGGCGTAGACCGCCTGGATGGCCTGGTTCGAGGCGCGTGGATCGCCGGCGAGCGCGACGGCGTTGGCATATTCCGGCTTCAGGAGATCGGCCCAATCGGCCGGCACTTCCTTGACCAGATCCTTGTTCACCATCATCGCCAGCACGCCGTAATAGTCGCCGGTCCAGTAGCCTTCGGCATCCTTGGCGCTGTCGGGGATCGAGTCCCAGGTCGACACCTTGTAGGGCATCAGCAGGCCGTCGGCTTTGGCGGTGGGGCCGAAGGACAGGCCGACGTCGATGACGTCGGGCGCCTGCGGGCCCTTATTGTCCTTGTTGGCCTTGATCGCCTCGATCTCGTCGCCGGAGCCGGCATCGGGGTTAAGCTCGTTGACGGTGATTTCGGGATATTTCGCCTTGAAGCCGGCGATGACGGCGCCATAGCCGCACCAGTCATGCGGCAGGGCGATTGTGGTGAGCTGGCCTTCCGCCTTGGCAGCGGCAACCAGTTCATCCATGGACTGGGCCGACGAAATGGCAGAGGTCGCCATCAGGGCGACGGCCGTAAGGGAAAGCACTTTTCCCGTGAATTTGAACATGTGTTCTCTCCGTTGAACTGACGCCGTTGGACGCCTGCGATGCGGTATCGTTTTCGTGTGACAGCCAGATGAAAGCTTTGTGAAAGCGATGCCCCGCAGTACGAAAAAGTAAACTCTTTTTAACCGGCTGTAGCAATCGCCCCGCGATTATTTTTCCGGCTAATTAATTTTGGTCTTTCCTTTCATCCTTCTCCCCTTTTCTTTGCCCTCAATTCCCAGATCAATTTTCGGCGTGAAAGCCGTCTCACACTGTGCCGGCGATGGCGTTTTCGAGCAGCGTCAGCGCCGCCTTCCTGGTCAGCTTGACCGGGTTGCCGCCGGCGGTCGGATCGACCACTGCCATGTCGGCGATCAGGCCCTTGCGCTTCTTGTCCATGTCGAGCCCCTTGATCAGGCCCGGCAGCGCGTGCGGCACCTTCAGCTCCTTGCGCAGCTTGATGACCGCCTTGGCGAAACCGTCGAAGCCACCCTTGATGCCGCAATAGGCGGCGAGCCGGGCGATGCGCACCTCGATGGCGTCGCGGTTGAAGGCCAGCACATAAGGCATGAACACGGCGTTGGTCATGCCGTGATGGGTGTCGTAGAGCGCGCCGATCGGATGCGACAGCGAGTGTATGGCGCCCAGCCCCTTCTGGAAGGCGGCTGCACCCATGGCGGCCGCGCTCATCATATGGGCGCGGGCGACGAGATCCTTGCCGTTGGCATAGGCCTTCGGCAGGTTCTCGAAGACCAGCCGCGCGCCTTCGACAGCGATGCCGTCGGCCATCGGATGATAGCCCGGCGCGCAATAGGCCTCGAGGCAGTGGGCGAGCGCGTCCATGCCGGTGCCGGCGGTGATGAAGCCCGGCATGCCGACCGACAGTTCCGGATCGGCGATAACGATCGCCGGCAAAAGTTTCGGATGGAAGATGACCTTCTTGGTGTGGGTCGCCTCATTGGTGATGACGCCGGCGCGGCCGACTTCCGAGCCGGTGCCGGCCGTCGTTGGCACGGCGATGATCGGTGCGATCGCGTCGGAATTAGCGCGCGTCCACCAGTCGCCGATATCCTCGAAATCCCATAACGGCCGCGTCTGGCCGGCCTGAAAGGCGATCAGCTTGCCGAGATCGAGCGCCGAGCCGCCGCCGAAGGCGATGACGCCGTCATGCTTGCCTTTCTTGAACACGGCAATGCCGGCGGTCAGGTTGGAGTCCACCGGGTTCGGCTTGACCTCGGAAAACACGCCATAGGGAACCTTGGCGTCGTCGAGGATCTTCAATGTCGAAGCGACGACCGGAAGCTTGGCCAGCCCCGGATCGGTGACGAAAAGCGGCCGCTTGATGCCGGTCGCATCAAGCACATCAGGCAATTCCTTGATGCGCCCCGCACCGAACCGAACGGTTGTCGGGTAATTCCATTTGGAAATGAGTTTTGTCATTTTTGACTTTCAGAAAATCAGATGGCTTCACGTAGGTGATATGATTTCGGCCTGGTCAGATTGTCGTAGCCGATGGCCGACAGGGCCGCGCCCTTGCCGGTGTCCTTGACGCCGGTCCAGACCAGCGCCGGATCGAGATAGTCGCAGCGGTTCATGAACACCGTGCCGGTCTCGACCCGATCGCCGATGGCCGCCGCATGGTCGGTGTCGCGCGTCCAGATCGAGGCCGTCAACCCGTAGGGGCTGTCGTTCATCAGCGCGATCGCCTCCTCATCGTTGCGCACCTTCATGATGCCGACGATCGGCCCAAAACTCTCCTCGCGCATGACGCTCATCTGGTGGTCGACCCCGGTCAGCACCTCCGGCGCCAGATAGGGCGAGCCAGCCTTGTCGTCGGCCACCTTCATGTTGATGTGCGCCTTGGCACCCTTGCGCAGCGCTTCGGCCTTCTGCTCGCGGATCAGGTCGGCGAAGCGCGCCTGTGCCATCGGCCCCATCGTTGTCGCCTGATCGAGCGGATTGCCGACGACATAGTTCTTGGTTTCGGCGATGAAACCTTCGACAAACTCGTCATAGACCTTCTCGTGGACATAGACGCGCTCGATGCCGCAGCAGCACTGGCCGGAATTGTAGAAGGCGCCATCCACCAGGTTGGCGACGGCATGATCCATCTTGGCATCGGCCAGGACATAGGCCGGGTCCTTGCCGCCGAGCTCGAGGCCGAGCGTCATGAAAGTGCCCGCCGCAGCCTTTTCGATCGCGCGGCCACCGGCAACCGAGCCGGTGAAGTTGACATGATCGATCTTGCCGGAACCGAGCAGTCTTTCGGTCTGGGCGTGGTTCATGACGAGGTTCTGGAACAGGCCTTTTGGCAGGCCGGCCTTGTCGAAAGCCTGCTGAAAGCGTTCGCCGACCAGCAGCGTCTGCGCCGCGTGCTTGAGGATGACGGCACTGCCGGCCATCAGCGCCGGCACGATGGTGTTGACGGCGGTGAGATAGGGATAATTCCACGGCGCGATCACCATGACCACGCCGAGCGGCACCTTCTTCACATAGCGGCGAAACCCGTCCTTGGGATTGGAGGCCATCACCGGCTTCAGTGCCGCTTCGGCGATCTCGACCATGTAGCTGGTGCGTTCCCTGACCCCGCCGAACTCGCCGCCATAGCGCACCGGACGGCCCATCTGCCAAGCGATTTCCGGCACGATCTCGTCAGTCATGGCGACCAGCGCTTCCAGCATGGCCAGCATAAATTTGCCGCGCTCGACGACCGGCGTCTCAGCCCATTTCTCTTGCGCTGCCTTGGCACGCTCGACCGCGGCATTGATCGCCTGATCCGTGGCGATCGGTCGCTCGGCATAGACCGAGCCATCGACAGGGGATTTTATCTTGACCGTTTCGGTCATTCCTTGAGTCCTCGCAGCTTATGACAATCTCGGTTTTGAGCTACCCGCCTCCGCACCAAAGGCTGAACGGCAGCGCTGGCGTAGTTTAGTACCGCTCAAACCCCCTGTGCAGTTCCCAGTCCGTAATGCGGCGGTCGTATTCGAACTGCTCCCAGCGTGCCGTATGGACATAATGTTCGAGCACGCCGTCACCGAACGCCTGCTTCAGCATCTCCGAATTCGCCAGCGTCTCGGTGGCATCGCGCAGGGTTTTGGGAATTTCCGGCAGCTGCGAGGCCTGATAGGCATCGCCGACGAAGGGTTTTTGCAATTCGAGCTTTTCGTCGATGCCGGCAAGGCCGGCCGCGATCAGCGCGGCGAAGGCGAGATAGGGGTTGAGGTCGGCGCCACCGATACGGCATTCCATGCGGATGCCCTTGGTGCCCTCGCCGCACAGGCGGAAACCGGCGGTGCGGTTGTCCTCGCTCCACATGATCTTGGTCGGCGCGAAGGTGCCGGCCTGGAAACGCTTGTAGGAATTGATGTAGGGTGCCAGGAACCAGGTGAATTCCTTGGCGTATTTGAGCTGGCCGGCCGCCCATTGCTGACCGAGCGTCGACAGCGTCCATTCGGCTTGTCTGTCGTAGAAAAGCGGCGTCTTGCCGTCGGCGCTCCACAGCGAATTGTGGATGTGGCTGGAATTGCCGGCAAGCCCATAATTATACTTGGCCATGAACGAAATCGCCTTGCCTTCGGACTCTGCGATTTCCTTGGCGCCGTTCTTCAGGATGACGTGGCGGTCGGCCATGTCGATCGCCTCGGCATAGCGCACATTGATTTCTTCCTGGCCCGGACCCCACTCGCCCTTGGAGTTCTCGATCGGAATGCCGGCTGCTTCCATCTCGTTGCGCAGCCGGCGCATGACGCCTTCTTCCTTGGTGGTGATGCCGATCTGGTAGTCGCCGATATAGGGGGAGGCGGTGTCGAGGCTCTGCCAGTGCTTCTTGCGGGCGGAATCGTAAGTTTCGCTGAACAGATAGAATTCGAGCTCGGAGGCGAAATAGCCGATATAGCCACGCTCGCTCAGCCGCTTGACCTGCTTCTTCAGGATGGCGCGCGGCGAATGCGGCAGGTCGTCATGGGTGTGGTGGTCGAGCACGTCGCAGATCACCAGCGCCGTCTTTTCCAGCCATGGAATGCGCCGCAGCGTCGCCAGGTCCGGCTTCATGACGAAGTCGCCGTAACCCTTCGACCAGCTCGCCGCCTTGTAGCCTGGCACCGGTTCCATATCGATGTCGGCGGCCAAGAGATAGTTGCAGCCATGCGTCTCGTCATGGGCGGACTCGACGAAATACTGTGCCAGGAACCGCTTTCCCGCCAGCCGGCCCTGCATGTCGACAATGCAGGCCAGCACCGTGTCGATCTCGCCGCTGGAGACCGCCTTCTTCAACTGATCGAACGAGAAATTTCCGGCCATTCCTTTGGCACTCCAGTGCTTGTCGTTTAGGGCTTGTCGCCTTGAATATGTGGAAAGCCATGGCCGGCAGGCGCCGGCCATGGCGATGGAGAGGTGTCAGGCGCCGGCTTCGCCTATGGCTACCTCGGCAGCCTTGATCGCTGCCTGACGCTTGGCAATCTGGTCGCCGATCGGCGGGCCCTTGAAGCGGCGGTTCTCAAAGCCGAACCAAAGCACGGCGGTCAGCACGATGAAGCCCAGGGTGATATAGAGCACCTTGTCGTTTGGCGGCTGGATGGCGATGTAGAAGATGATCACCATGCCGATGACCGACAGGATGCAAAACAACTTGAACAGGCCGGCGCCGAGATTCCACGGGCCGGGATTCGGCCATTTCTCCGTTCCGAAAGCCATCATGCCGAGCACGATCGGAATGATGAAGGACAGGAACAGGAACACCAATGTCGAATTGACGACGATGGTATAGATGTTCGTGCCACCGATCGAAATGAACTGGGCAAGAAAGACATAGATGATCTCGAGGACCGCAGCCGTCCAAATCGCATTGACCGGCGTGCGCCAGGCCGGGCTGACCTTGGCTAGCGAGGCCGAGCCGACCGGCATGCCACCGTCACGCGAGAAGGCGAAAAGCATGCGCGAGGCAGAGGTGACCGTTGCGAGACCGCAGAGGAACTGCGCGATCAGGATGGCCAGATAGAGCAGCGTCTTAAGCCACGACGGCAAGATCGCGTCCATCGTCGCGAAGAACACGCCCCAGCCCTGCTTGGCGCCGGCCGCCAGATCGGGGATCGCCAATACGATCGCGCATAGCATCACCCAGCCGATCAGCGATGACCAGAGCACGGACGAAACGATCGCCCGCGGAACCGAGTGCGCTGCCTTCAACGTCTCTTCCGAAGTATGCGCCGACGCGTCATAGCCAGTGATGGTGTAAACCGGCAGTAGCAGGCAGAGCAGGAAGAGATACCCCATGGAATCGGACTGCGGGAAAACGCCGCCGCCTGCATCACCCGAATAGTTCGTGAACGTCCACAACCGTGTGATGTCGATCGCAGGAGCAAACATCAGGCAAGCGACGATCAGCACGGCTGTCGTTGCCAGGATCAGGAAGCCGGAGGCGTCCGTCAGCATAGCCGTCAACTTGATGCCGAAATGGTTGAGCAGCGCCTGCAACACGGTGATGAAGGCGACAAACCCGACGATCTCGCCAGGCGTGCCAGTCATGCCGAAGGCTCCGCCGAAAGTGCCGACGAAGAAGAAAGCAGTGCCGATGTTGATCGCGCCGAGCACCGTAATCAGGCCAAGCAGGTTGAGCCAGGCGGTGAGCCAGCCGGTGAAGCGGTTGCCGAGGATCGACGCCCAGTGATAGAGGCCGCCGGCGGTCGGAAACGCCGAGGCGATCTGCGCCATGGCGAGCGCAAAAAATCCGGAAACGGCGCAGCCGACGATCCAGCCGATGCCGGCGCCTGCGCCGCCGATCGACGACGTGGCTTGCGCGAAGGAGTTGATGCCACCCGACAGGATGCAGATAATCGAAAACGAGATGGCGAAATTCGAGAAGCGGCTCATGCTTCTCGACAGTTCCTGGGCATAGCCCATTCCGTGAAGGACCTTCAGATCCTCCTTCTTGTCGACGTCCGAATAGTCTTGCGCTGACATTTTTGTCCCCTTCTGGTTCTTAGTTGGCCGATTGTGCTGACTTTCCCACTGCGCTTGCTCGGGAGCCCCTGGCCGCCTCGGGCTCCAGATCTAGAAAAATGCCTGTGAGCAGGTCCGCCCATTTTCGCTGCCCGGCCTCGCCGGAGATCTCGTCGTTGCGGATTTCGATCATCGCGCAGGGTAGCCCCCGCGGGCGCGCGTGGCGTTCCAGCGTGAAATAAACGCGGTCGGCCGGCGAATAGGGTTCGTTGACGCCGACTGTGACGCCGGCGAGCCGCCGCAGCGCGGCGATAAGCGGCGCCGCGAGCCGGCGGTCCTCGTCGTGGATGATGCCGATATGCCAAGGCCGGTTCATACCCTTGTAGACCGGGGTGAAGGAATGGATTGAAACCAGCCGCGTCTCGAGCCCGCGCGCCAGCCTTTTGTCGATGATGCTCGCGAGCGTGTCATGGAAGGGTTGCCAGGACAGAGCGATGCGCGCGGCGCGCTGCTTTTCCGACAGGCCAGCATTGCCCGGAATGGCGGTGGTCTCGCTGACCGGCGGCACCAGGTCGGGCGCATCCAGTGGCCGGTTGCAGTCGATGACAAGGCGCGAAATGCGGGTCTCGACCAGCGTCGCGTCGAGCGCCTCGGCCATGCGGTGGGCGACTGGCAGCGCGCCGGGGTCCCAGGCGATGTGGCGGGAAAGCTGCTCGGCAGCAAGGCCGAGCGTTCCGAATTCCGGCGGCAGGAAGTTGGAGGCGTGGTCGCAGGTCAGCACGAATGGGCTCGAACCGCCGGGGTTTGTCACCCTCACGGTTTCAGGCAATGCAAGGCTGGCGGGCCGTGCTGTCTCCATTGTCCTGTCGTCCCCGGGAGCGCTGTATCGTATGTTACGTATTTTACCTCATTGCGTCCCTGCGGATGATTTCATACAGTTTGTCGGGCTTTGTCAAACGCGATTTCGGCAAAGCGGCCAGGGTGGGGAAAAGATGATTTCGAGCATCGCCGAACTGATCTCGGACCGCATCGGCACGATGCCGGCGGGCGAGCGCCGCGCAGCGCAAACGCTGATCGCCAACTATCCGCTGATCGGCCTGAAGACGGTCGCCGAGTTCTCAGCTGTCGCCGGCGTCTCCTCGCCGACGATCCTGCGTTTCGTCGCCCGGCTCGGCTTCCAGAACTACCCGGAATTCCAGTCGGCGCTGCAGGACGAACTGGCGGCGCAATTGCAATCGCCGGCATCGCGGACGCTCAATCCGTCGGCGCTGGGCGGCGGCGCGGTATCGCCGATGCTGGAGGCAACGCTCGACAACATGCGCGAGACGTTCCGGCATCTGTCCGACAAACAGCTTGCCGACATCGTCGCAAAGCTTGCCGACCGGCGCGGCAAGACGTTCCTGATCGGCGGCCGCTTCACCGATCCGCTGGCGCGCTACATGGCCGCCCACCTCGCCATCGTCCAGCCCAACGTCTTTCACCTCGCCGGACAGGAAAGCGTCTGGCGCGACCGGCTGATCGACATGGGCAAGCGCGACGTGCTGGTGATCTTCGACATCAGGCGCTACCAGGACAGCCTGGTCCGCTTTGCCGAGACGGCGCATCAGCGCGGCGTGCAGATCGTGCTGTTCACCGACCAGTGGCTGTCGCCGATCGCCCGCTTCGCCCGCCATGTCATCGCCGGGCGCACCGCCGTGCCCTCGGCCTGGGACTCCTCGGCGGCCCTTTTCGTCGTTGCCGAAACCCTGATTGGCGCCGTCACCCGGCAGCTCGAGGCCGACGGCGCCAAACGCATACGCGAGTTGGAAAGCCTGCGGTAGGGCGACGCGGCCTGAACCTCGCCGACGTTCTCACCCGGATCGTCCACGGCCATGCCAACGGCCTAATCGACGAACTCCTGCCGTGAGCCTACGCCATCGGCTGAAAGCAGGCCGTGGGCTGAGAACCGCGGTTACAAGGCGACCCCGTGCCGGGCCGCAAACGCAAAACGGCCCGCGTGAAGCGGGCCGTTTTTGATTTGGTTGCGGGGACAGGATTTGAACCTGTGACCTTCAGGTTATGAGCCTGACGAGCTACCGGGCTGCTCCACCC